>DKPS01000257.1 GCA_002471345.1 Saprospiraceae bacterium UBA7328 | reverse complement strand
CAACACAAAAAAGGAAAGCTTACAGCTCGAGAACGTATCCACTTTCTACTGGATGAGGGTTCTTTCGAAGAAATCGGGATGTTAGTAACCCACCGTTCAACACTTTTTGGCTTAGATGAGCAGAAATTTTATGGCGATGGAGTTACAACAGGCTACGGAACCATCAATGGTCGTTTGGTTTATGTTTTCTCTCAAGATTTCACCGTGTTAGGTGGTTCGTTAGCAGAAGCACATGCAGAAAAGATTTGCAAAGTCATGGATCTTGCCATGAAAAATGGTGCTCCGGTAATTGGATTAAACGATAGTGGTGGAGCGAGAATTCAAGAAGGTGTAGTATCTCTTGGAGGATATGCTGACATTTTCTATCGCAATGTCATGGCTTCTGGTGTTGTACCTCAAATCAGCGCCATTATGGGGCCATGTGCTGGTGGGGCTGTTTATTCTCCAGCAATGACAGATTTCACAATAATGGTAGAAGGCTCAAGTTACATGTTCGTAACAGGACCTAATGTGGTAAAAACAGTGACTAATGAAGAAGTGACCTCTGAAGAACTAGGTGGAGCCTCTGCACATTCCACTAAATCTGGAGTGACTCACCTCACTTCTGCTAATGATATTGACTGTATCAACAAAGTCAAAAAACTACTCAGTTACGTCCCTCAAAATTGCGAAGAGTCACCTGCTATTTTACCTTTTGAAATTGCCGAAGAAATTAGAGAAGAATTAGAAGGGATTGTACCAGAAAATGCCAATCAACCATATGACATCAGGCAAGTAATTGAAGGTATTTGTGATAAAGAGTCTTTTTTTGAAATCCATAAGGACTACGCTGAAAACATAGTAGTCGGTTTCTCAAGATTGGCAGGAAGGAGTATTGGAATTGTTGCCAATCAGCCCATGAGTTTAGCTGGTTGTTTAGATGTAGATAGTTCTAAAAAAGCCGCAAGGTTTACTCGATTTTGTGATTGTTTTAATATTCCTCTTTTGGTATTAGTGGATGTACCAGGATTCCTGCCAGGTACTGATCAGGAATGGAATGCCATCATTACCAATGGCGCTAAACTGCTTTATGCTCTAAGTGAAGCCACTGTACCTAGAATATCTGTGATCACGAGAAAGGCATATGGTGGAGCATATGATGTCATGAATAGCAAACATATTGGCGCAGATATGAATTTTGCATGGCCATCAGCCGAGATTGCTGTTATGGGAGCTAAAGGTGCATCTGAAATTATTTTTAATAAAGAAATTAAGGCATCTAATAATCCCGAAGCAACCTTAAAGGAAAAAGAACAAGAGTATGCTGACAAATTCGCAAATCCTTATACAGCTGCAGAAAGAGGCTTTGTAGATGAAGTCATCATGCCAAAAGATACTAGAAGAAAATTGATAAAAGCTTTCGCAATGCTCGAGAACAAAGCGGTTTCTATTCCAAAGAAAAAACATGGGAATATACCTCTATAGACAATGTAGAATTCAGTCTATCCTCTTTTAGGATTGAGAAAGTAATTATGTTTTAAAATCTATTCCTATTAAGAGACAAAGAAAGTCTGAATCACACCAATATTCTTCACTTTAATTTTCTCTCTTTTCTCAAATTTAATGCTTTATTCGATTGTATCTTTTGGTATAATGATTCTGAGATTGCCACTCTGCCTGCAATACTACTTGATTCAATTCTTGATGCTACATTTACTGTATTGCCCCATATATCATATTGAAATTTTTTAACTCCTACTACACCCGCCACAACTGGACCTAAGTGTATACCTATTCTCATGGGAAAAGGCTGGCTTATTTCATTAGATGGAGCTTCCAACATCTGATTTACAAAGCTTTGCATCTCAAGAGCTGCCTTTACGATATTAGACTCATCTCTATTGCTTTGGCCCAATCCACTTGCTGCCAGATAGGAATCACCAATGGTTTTAATCTTTTCTAATTGATATTTAGAACTTATTTGATCAAATTTCTTAAAATAAAAATCTATAGATGTTACTAAATCATGTGGATTTAATTCCTGAGCAATTTTAGAAAACCCTTCAAAATCTGTAAACATGATGGCCACATTTTCATGACTCTTTGCAGTAGTATGGCCTCTGGACTTTAGTTCTTCTGCAGTCTCTGCTGGCAAAATGTTAAGCAAAAGTTCATCGGATCTTTGCCTTGCTAAACTGACTTTCTGATATAACCAATAAATAAGCCCGGAGAACAAAATCATCAGAGCCGTAATAAGAGCAAAACCATTTCGGTTTCTAATCGCTCTTGAAAGTGTCAATTCTTGAATTTCGATGGAGAAGAAGAATTGCAACTGGCAAAATCATACCCTCCGGACATAATTCTTGCAGATATAATGATGCCTGTAATGGATGGCTTAGAATTTACAAAAATTATAAAAAGTGACAGAATTCTCAACCATATTCCAGTTATACTCCTCACTGCTAGAGCTGATCAAAATAGTATCAATGAAGGTCTTAAAATAGGTGCTGAAGGTTATCTTACTAAGCCATTTAACGAAGAAGAAGTGCTAAGTAGAATGGATAATCTCATAAAACTAAAAGAAAAATTAAAAGAAAAATATGGTGGCGTGGTATTTTCTGAAATTGAAAAAAATGTAGATCGTGGCCAAAAAGAATTTATAAAAGAACTGAATGAAATTATCACCGAAAATCTCACCAACGAAAAATTTGGAATACCTGAATTGACAAAAAGACTAGGGACTAATCATGTCACCTTGAATAAAAAAATAAAGGCTTTGACAGGAGTTACCTCCTCCAATTATATAAAGAGATTTAGATTAAATGTAGCACATAAATATATAGCTGAAACCAATTTAAATCTAAATGAGATTTCTTTCAAAATTGGAATTTCCGATCCAACATATTTCACAAAATTGTTCAAAGCAGAATTTCAAATACTTCCATCAAAACTTAGGGAAGATTTGATGCCTTAACGTTCCATATCACTCTCTTTTACCCCATCATCTTCTTTTGCCCTTGATCTGCTGTAGCAAAAGGAGAATGATAATAACGTTGACCAGTGGCTTTATACAAAGCATTTGCTAATGCTCCAACGGCTGGTGGAAGACCAGGTTCACCTAAGCCTGTGGGAGCAATTTCATTCTCTACAAAAAACACCTCTATTTCTTTTGGAGCTTGACTGTGTCGAATCAATTGATAATTATCAAAATTCTTTTGATTAGAGGCTCCATTTTCAAATGTCAGTTCACTATACATGCCATGACCAATGCCATCTACCACGCCTCCTTCTATCATATTTTTTGCGGCGTCTCTATTGATAACTATTCCACAATCCACTGCACACCAAACTTTTTGAACTTTAGGCTCTCCATTTTCCAAAACCATATCAAAAACTTCTGCGACATAGGTCGAATGGCAAAAATAAGCAGCCACACCGCGGTAAACACCTTCTTTTGATTCTCCCCAATTTGATTTTTCCTTCACAAGTTCTAACACACCTGCATACCGATCTGCATCATAATCATATTTCTTCCCTACTGGACTATTCTTTGCTCGATCAAATAGTTCTAATCTAAACTCTATTGGATCTTTACCTGCTAATTCAGCTACTTCATCTAAAAATGATTGTTCAGCTCCTGCTGTAAAGTGAGATCTAGGTGCTCGCCAAGCACCTGTTGATAAATTAGTATCCCCTTTTATCTTTTCCGCAGTGTAGTTTGCTATTGCTCCTGCTGGAAAACGGTTTGGAAAAACAGGGCCATCAGGTAATCCTGCTCCTCGGACAGAGAAAGCAATTAAATTATTGTCCTCATCAAGTCCAGCTTTATACCGAGATTCATAAATTGGCCTGTATGTTCCCTGAGTCATATCATCTTCTCTGGTATACATCAGTTTAATTGGTCCGCCAACTTTTCGAGAAATAGCAGCTGCTTCTACACCAAAGTGTGGATAAAGTCTTCTTCCAAATCCACCACCTATTCTTGTCATATTCACAGTGACATTCTCTAAAGGAAGGCTTAATAATTGAGCAACTGATGCTTCAAGTGCCTCTGGTGTCTGAGTAGGACCAATCATTTCAGCACTATCTTCAGTGACATTGGCATAGAAATTCATAGGTTCCATACAATTATGAGCCATGAATGGTGAACTATATGCTCGCTCTATCACTGTAGTAGCCTTTTCAAATGCAGCATCTGCGTCTCCATCCCTTCTGCTTTCTGATATTTCACCAGTTTTGAATGCTTGTGCTATTCTTTCTGCATGAATATCTGAACTCTCCAATACTCCTACTTCTTCCCATTCAGCCCTAAGTGCGTTTTTAGCCTGCATTAGTGGCCAAGTCGTTTTACCTACAATTGCAATCAATTGAGGAAATGCATTCACATCAAATCGAGCTGGTTCTTCCAGAGCAGCATCTACTATAAATGCATCTGTAACTCCAGGCATTCCTTTTATCTCTTCTTCATTGAAGCTTTTGACTTTCATACCAAAGGCAGGTGGATGCTCAATCATCGCTACAAGCATTTCATCACTTTTGTGATCTAGGCCAAACAAAGGTTTTCCAGTCACTATTTTCTTTCCTTCTACATTCTTTTTACTGGATCCGATCAGTTTGAAATCCTTAATCTCTTTGAGATCCACTTCTTCCGGCACCTCTATACCCACAGCTTTTCCTGCAACCTCACCATATCCAATTACTCTATCTCCATTTATTTCTTTGATCATTCCATCAGAAGCTGTCAATTGATCAACAGTTAGTCCCCATTCTTTAGCTGCAGCTTCCATTAGCATTCTTCTTCCTGTAGCACCTGCCATTCTTAATGCATTCCAGCTCAATCTTATTGACAAGCTACCTCCTGCAAATTGATTTTGATAAAATCCTGTATTTAATGGAGCTTGTTCCACAACAACATTTTCCCATGGCACATCGAGTTCTTCTGCCACAATCATTGGCATAGATGTCATTACATTTTGGCCAATCTCAGGATTGGGAGAATATATAGTAACCATACCCGTGTCACCGATTTTGATATATCCATTAATATCAAACCATTCATTAGGCACAGCAACTCCTGGATCTTCGGCTGGAGCGCATCCATTGAGCCAACTAAACCCAATCAACATACCACCACCTGATGCAGCAGATATTTTCAAAAATGAACGACGCTTAAATTGTGTTTTTATTTTTGTCATGATATTCGGTTTTGAAAATAATTATGAGTTAGCAGCAGTTTTTATTGCCTTTTTAATTCTAGTATAAGTTCCGCATCTACAAATGTTTCCATTCATTGCTGCGTCTATTTCATCATCGGAAGGGGTAGGATTCTCATCTAACAATGCCGAAGCGGACATGATTTGACCTGCTTGACAATATCCACATTGAGGTACATCGTGAGCTAACCAGGCCTTTTGGATAGCATGATCTGCATTTTGAGACAATCCTTCAATGGTTGTTATCTTTTGATCACCTATGGCAGATATCGGTGTAATACAAGATCGCATTGCCACTCCATCTATGTGGATTGTACATGCACCACATTGCGCAATACCACATCCAAACTTGGTTCCTACTAAGTCTAAGTGATCCCTTAAAACCCAAAGGACTGGAGTAGAAGGATCTACATCCACTGTTTGATTCTTACCGTTAACTCTGATATTATACTCTGCCATAATTTTGTTTTTCCTTGAAGTTTATGTTTCTACAATATTCAATAAGTCTCTCTTATTAAGAGCAACCCACTAAATATAAGTCAGAAAATGCATCAAATCGACATAAATAAAAGGAAAATAGATTTTTGCTCTTTCTCAATGTCATTGTTATTATTTGATTAAGTCAGGTCAGCACCAATAGACGATCACATAAATTGACAAAATTCTTCTTAAATGATATTCACAATCTAGAAAAATTTAGTTGCCAGATTGTTCTCTTGTCAATACTTTGGCAACTTCAAAATACTCCGTTAGATCGACAACAAAATGAGTGATCCCTTTAAAGTTATCCCCTAGATTAATTGGAGGTAATAAAAGTTCTTCTTCGTGCTCAGCTTCAGGCTCTTCAGTCTTATCTGCGACTACATCATCATCATATTCAAATACTTTACCCTTTGAGTATTGTGCCATACAATTATAAATTTCATAGGCCAATTCGTAGTCTTCCATTCCACTGACAATGAATGAAATAATGTGAATATCAACACCTAATGCATAGAGATCACTGGCAACTAAACAAAGATCCATAGGAGAAGTGCAAGTCTCCATTCCATCAGAGACCAAAAATAGTGCCTTCTTATTCTTAGTTTTTGTATAGAGTTGTTTGGCTTTTGAGATGCTATGGCTCAATGGGGTCCAACCATTTGGTCTCAATGTTTTTATAGTATCAATTATATCTCGTCTTGCATTAAGTTGAACAGGGTAAAAAAGAATTGGCAACTTGGTACATGATCTTCCTACAGTGACGATACCACAATTTGTACTGGATTTGAGATCAGTGAATAATGAGAGAATAAGTTCGCGCATTAGACGGAATCGGTCTACTCCTTTCACTGGATGAATTTCCTCCATAGACCCTGATATATCAGCTGCAACCAGAACTTCGTCATAAGCTGATAGAGTAGATAAGATCAAGGGCATATTATTAGGCAGATAATTAATATTAATCTCATCCAAAGTGTCGTTTTTTGATTTCTCAGTAATTAACATTTCACTTTTGATAGTCTCGATTGTTTTGGGTCTCACTCTACCTTCTATTTCATGAAATGTCCTTCCTGTCTTTAATATCTTTGAATAAAGTTTATCTCTATTTACAATTGCATTCTGATTCTTTTCATCAAAATACAGTGCCTGTTCGAAATGCCTTAAACTGGCCAAAAGATCAGCAGTGATCCAATTTGTATGTGGATAATCCTCATCACCATCTTGATTAGGACCTCCATAGATCATTCTTGTATATCCGAGTGCATTTTGTATTTGAGAGAGAAATTTGAACGTAGGATAAGCGGCCCTAAGCTCAAGAAAATATGCTTTCAAAAAAGAGTCATAGGCTTCATTAAAATACTCAAATCCAGAATTGAGTTCTAACAGTCCTTTGAAATGATGATGCCTAGCTTGTACGGCATTGGGAAGGGTGTCTGTCCTTTTAATCATCACATATTCACGAGCTTTTAAATAATCTTCCTTTTCAAAAAGAAAGGCTACAATTTTCTCCAAGAAATAAGCATGGCTACCAGAAGAGATATATGCCTTATGAAGAATTTCATCACATTGAAACTTCATTCCTCCAGAAGCATAACATGCTTTAGCTTCGTCTAATAGAGTGAATGCTTTTTCAAGGCCAATTGTGTCTTTTTGAGAAAATGAGCCAAAGGCGAATAATAAGCCTATCGTCAATAGAGCATACCTTTTCCATGACATTTCAGTACTTGCAAGTTGATTAGTGTACTGATAGACTATACGCTTTTGTTTTGAGTTGAGATAGTATGAATAGTTTTACGTTGCTAAAAACTATATATAGCGAATGAATATTGTACAATGAGCCGAATACGAAAAATATTTGTAGTAAAACTACCTAAACCCAGCATTTATTCCATCCAGAACACCATCCCCAGGATATAATTCAGCCTCATTTAATTGATTCAGTGGCTTGTCCACTGTATCTAAAATGCGATGTAAATCCTTAGATTCTGGGTTTACATATATCAATCCTGTGAGATAATTCCCTTGCCTTTTTGTTGCTTCAAGTTTGGCCTTAGCGGAATAGATATCTGTTGGATTCCAATCTTTAGCCAGTTTATGAAGATTCAATTTAGTCTTATCGAACAACTCTATGGTTTTACTACAACCTGCTTCATAAGACACTGTGATTTCTTCTTCTTTGGGCACAAAGTCCAAAGCACCTGTCACTTCTATATGATCTCTTACATAGTCATAAGCCTTTGTCGATCCTTTGTTGTTATTAAATGTAACACACGGAGAAATCACATCTATAAAAGCAAATCCTTGATGAGACATTGCTGCTTTTAGTAATGGGACCAATTGATCTTTGTCTCCACTAAAACTACGTGCTACAAAAGTGGCATTCAATTCTAAAGCCATACCTGCCAAGTCAATTGCTTGAAAAGGTGTACTCACTCCCCCTCCTGATTTACTCATGGATCCAAAATCTGCTGTAGCACTATCTTGTCCTTTAGTCAATCCATAGCATCCATTGTTCATCACAATGTAAGTCATATTGAGATTTCGTCGTATTACGTGAACGAACTGTCCCATACCAATAGATGCAGTATCTCCGTCACCAGAAACTCCTAGATAGATCAAGTCCTTATTTCCTAAATTAGCTCCGGTAGCAATACTTGGCATTCTACCATGCACGCTGTTGAAACCATGAGAATTGCTTAAGAAATAGGCAGGGGTTTTACTACTACATCCGATACCAGAAAGCTTTGCCAAATGATGAGGTTCAATATTAAGTTCGTAACAAGCTTCTACGATTGATGCACTAATAGAATCGTGCCCACAACCTGCACATAAAGTACTGATAGTCCCTTCATAATCTCTCTTGAGATAGCCGACTTTATTTCTAGGTAATGCTGGATGGACAAACGATGGTTTTATATATGACACGATTTGTGAATTATATGATTTGTTAATTTCTAATAAAAAATACCACTAATTGAGTAAATCTCTTATCGACAAATGTTCTTCAATTTTCTCAACAATATGATCAGCTGTAATAGGATAACCATTATAGTTTAAAACTTTAATAAGTTTCTTAGGACTGAACTCCAACTCATTGATGATTAGAGTTCTCATTTGCCCTTCTTTATTTTGTTCTATAATGAAAACCTCCTTATGATCCTCTATGAATTGTTCTACTTCCTGTCCAAAAGGAAATGCTCTGACTCTCATAGAATCTATAATAATTCCCTTTTCTTCCATCATCTCCATAGCCTCTGTGGCAGCATAGGTAGTAGTACCATAAAATACCATTCCCAATTCACCTTTATTCTTATTTTGATAAAATTCTGGTTTAGGCACTTCATTTTTTGCTGTATTCCACTTCACCGTAAGCCGATCGACATTTCTCTGATATACTTCCCCTTTTTCAGTGTATTTGGCATATTCATCTCTCGAGGTTCCTCTTGTAAAATATCCTCCTTTTGAAGGGTGAGTACCAGGTATTGTACGATAACAAATCCCATCACCATCTACATCCAAATATCTACCCCAATCTAAATCAGACTTTTCTAAATCATTGGCATCTAGCACTTTACCTCTATTAAACTTTCTATTTTTATCCCATTCTAAAGGCTCACATATATGTTCATTCATTCCTAAATCTAAATCAGACATTAAGAATATTAAAGTTTGAAACCTATCCGCCATATCTAATGCTAATGAAGCCATTTCAAAACATTCTTTGGGCGTACATGGTATCAATAAAATGTGTTTTGTATCACCATGAGATGCATATGCAGATGACATCATATCACCTTGTTGTGTACGAGTTGGCATTCCAGTAGAAGGGCCACCTCTTTGTACATTGACTATAGTAGCAGGAACTTCCGCAAAATATGAAAGACCGATAAATTCATTCATCAGGGACACACCTGCTCCACTTGTGGAAGTAAATGCCCTTGTTCCATTCCATCCTGCACCTATGACCATGCCGATAGCTGCTAACTCATCTTCTGCTTGAACAAATGCGAACTTTTTCTTTCCTGTTTGCTTCTCAACTAAAATTTTAGATGCATGATTTTCATATGCTTTAGCGACGGAAGTAGAAGGGGTAATGGGATACCAAGCCATCATTGTAGCTCCGCCATAAATCATCCCTAACCCCGTAGCTTCATTTCCTTCAATTAGGATTTTATCTTCAAGTAAATCTCTTTTCTCTAATCTGATAGGAAGGGGGCAAGTTAGGTTCTCCTTAGCAAAGTTAAATCCAATATCTAATGCCTTGAAATTAGGTGGAATTAGTTTTGGCTTTTTTGCAAATTGTTCTTCAATTAATGTCCTGACCACTTGAATATCAATATCAAGTAAGGCAACGGTTGCTCCCAAATAAATAATATTCTTAAAGAGCTGTTGGTGTCGTGGCACTTCAAAATGCTCCATGCTCAGACGCATCATTGGGATACCCATCATATGAATATCTTCTCTCAGAAACTCAGAATGTAACTGCCTCGAGCTGTCATAAATTAAAAACCCTCCAGTCACAAGGCTCTCTACATCATCTTTAAAGCTTTGTGGGTTGACTCCTACAAGGATGTCAATTCCTTCCCGCCTACCTAAGTATCCTTTTTCACTCACACGCACCTCATACCAAGTAGGAAGACCTTGAATATTTGAAGGGAATATGTTTTTGGGAGACATTGGTACTCCACTCCTGAATATTGCTTTTGCAAATAGTCCATTCGCACTCGCAGATCCAGTTCCATTTACATTTGCGAACCGGATCACAAAATCATTAACCGAGATTTCTGTGTCCTTTTCTGTGGTTGCTTCTTTCATTCGTACTCTATCTTTTCATTTCTAACCCAAAGCCATTGCTGCTTCTTCGATCTGATCACTGCATGATTTGGTGACGTTATAAAAATACATCTGCATATCCCAAGCTGCAGTCGGGCATCGCTCAGCACACAAGCCACAATGAAGGCACACATCTTCATCTTTCACCATAACTCTTTTTGTTGGTAATACATCAGATACATAAAGGTCTTGAGATACATTTTCAGCAGGAGCCTTTAGTCGAGTACGGAGATCTGATTCTTCTCCATTTTCCGTGAAGGTGATGCAACTAGTAGGGCATATATCCATACAAGCATCACATTCTATGCATCTATCCGTATTAAAAACAGTCTGGACATCACAATTGAGACATCTTTGAGCTTCTTTGAAACCGATTAATCCATCAAAACCCAATTCAACTTCTACCTTTCTATCTTTTAGTGTCTTTTTCTTATCTGCGTGAGGAACTTTGTATCTTATATCATCTACAACAGGACTGTCATACATCCATTCGTGAATGCCCATTTTCTGGCTCTCGAGAGTTGTTTTGGGACCTGGTCTATTTTTGACATCCTTTCCAGTCAAAAACAAGTCAATTGATATGGCCGCTTTATGGGCCTGGGCAACAGCCGTTATCACATTCTCAGGGCCGAAAGCTGAATCTCCTGCAAAAAACACCTTAGGGTTAGTAGATTGAAATGTCTCTTTATCTAAAACAGGCAACTCCCATTTTCCAAATTCTATTCCTATATCCTTTTCTATCCAAGGAAAGGCATTGTCTTGACCAATTGCTATCAATACATCATCCGCCTCAATGAACTCTTCTTCTCCAGTAGGCACTAATGTTCTTCTACCGTTCTCATCATAAACTGCATTCACTTTGTCAAATAAAATCCCTTTCAATTTGCCATTTTCCATAACAAATTCTTTAGGGGGCATGTTATTTTTGATAACGATTTCTTCATGAAGTGCATCTTCTATTTCCCAAGGAGAAGCCTTCATTCTCTCAAATTCACTTCTTACTACAACATTAACTTGTTCACCACCCAACCTTTTGGATGTTCTACAACAATCCATGGCCGTATTTCCACCTCCTAGCACTATTACTTTTTTTCCAATCTCTTTTATATGCTCAAAAGCTACACCAGCTAACCACTCTATACCGATATGAATATGGGCATCAGCCTCTTCTCTTCCTGGAATATTTAGGTTTCTACCTTTGGGTGCTCCTGTCCCAACTAAGATCGCATCATAGTCCTTCTTAAGAATATCAGCCATGCTATCTACAAAATGATTGAAATGAGTATTTATACCCATATCTAAAATGTAGTTTACTTCTTCATCTAACACTTCTATAGGTAATCTAAAAGATGGAATCTGCGTACGCATCATACCTCCACCACCACTCCATTCATCATAAAGATCCAACTCATATCCTAAAGGTGCCAAATCCCTAGCGACAGTAAGAGATGCTGGGCCTCCTCCTATTAAGGCGATTTTTTTCCCATTTTTAATCAAAGGAGCCTTGGGCATTAAGCTTTTGACCTCACCTTTATTATCCGCTGCCACTCTTTTTAGTCTACAGATGGCTACAGGTTCTTCTTCCAATCTCCCCCTTCTACAGGCCGGTTCACATGGTCTATCACAGGTTCGGCCTAATATTCCTGGAAACACATTTGATTCCCAATTGATCATATATGCTTCTGTGTATTTCTCTTGAGCTATCAGCCTGATGTATTCTGGCACTGGTGTATGAGCA
>DKPS01000016.1:2302-3021 GCA_002471345.1 Saprospiraceae bacterium UBA7328 | reverse complement strand
AGCTACTACAGCCGCATCCACTACAGCAGGATGACGAAATAGAGCACCTTCTATTTCTATACTGCTTATATTTTCACCACCGGAGATTATAATGTCTTTGGACCTGTCCTTTATTTTGACATAACCATTAGGCATTAATACTGCCAGATCGCCGCTATGAAACCACCCACCTTTAAAGGCTTTTTCATTAGCAGCGGGGTTTTTGAGATATCCTTTCATTGTATTATGGCCTCTAAAGAGAATTTCTCCTATGCTTTCTCCATCTGGAGGTACATCTTCTCCTGATTCAGAATTTACTATTCTCACCATCTCCGATACATGATTGGATACTCCTTGTGAAGATTTTAAATAGTCTTGATCTCTTTCTGGTAATTTATTCCAGTCTTCGTTCCAATCACAAAAAGTAGAAGGGCCATATACTTCAGTCAGACCATAAGTATGGGTAATGTCGAATCCACATTCTTCCATGGCATTTAAAACTGCAGCTGGTGGTGGTGCTCCACCAGTGAGACCTTTTACTCGATGAGTTAAAAGTGATTTCAGTTTGTCGGAGGCATTAGCTATTGTACTAAGAACAATAGGTGCACCGCAGAAATGAGTAACGCTTTCATTTGAAATGGATTGAAATATATCATCTACCCTTACTGCTCTGAGACATACACTCTTTCCTCCTAAAGCTGCTAATGTCCATGGGAAACACCATCCATTACAATGAAACA
>DKPS01000016.1:0-2018 GCA_002471345.1 Saprospiraceae bacterium UBA7328 | reverse complement strand
TCCATTTAACATTGGAACTGTCCATGGATAACACCATCCATTACAATGAAACATTGGCAATGTCCACAGATACACAAAGTGTTTTGGAAGTCCCCAGCCTAATACATTGGCCATGGCATTGAGATGTGCTCCTCTGTGATGATATACCACACCTTTGGGATTGCCCGTAGTGCCAGAAGTATAATTTAAGGAAATAGCATTCCACTCGTCACTGGGCATAGACCAATTAAATTGTGGGTCACCTGATGCTATAAATTCGTCATAACTCGATTCTCCCAATGGCTCTCCTTCAGGTACATTTTCATCAATTATATCAATGACAATTGGTTTGAATTTTACTATAGTTAATGCTTCTTTTATAATTTCTGAAGCAGCTCTATCTGTAAGCAAAATTTTAGTTTCTGCATGATCCATCATAAAAGCGATGCTTTTGGCATCAAGTCTTGTATTTATAGCATGCAGAACCGCACCACTCATAGGTACACCAAAATGTGCTTCATAAGTTTCAGGTGTATTAAATCCCATTACACTCACTGTGTCACCTTCTTTGATGCCTTTTTGAATCAAAGCATGGGCTAATTGACAAGACCTTTCATACGTTTCTTTCCATGTGAATCGTCTACTCTTATATACCAAAGACTCCTTGTCTGGATATACATAAGCGGCTCTTTTTATGAATGAAAGAGGAGAGAGTTGCATATAATTTGCAGCATTTTTATCTAGACCTTGATTGTATTGCATTCTTGTTCTTTACTAGGGGTAAAATAGGAAGATTGTATTGTTTTTAGAGAGAAGTGATTTAGAAATATATATTATGTGTTATGAATGACTCATCTGCCGATTGAGGATAGGTCATCTTCACTCGTCAAAAGTGTGAGTTGGCGAAAGGCATTCCATCTATTTTAAATAAATTCCAATATGTTTTGTATTTGTAATTCACCAATGTCTTTATTATGTCTCTAATAACTTATACAAGCACCATGAAAAAGAATATTTGGGAGAAGGTCACACAAACGGCCCAAAAATATGGTCTTACAAAAAGAGAAATCATTGAATCATCAGTTGAACAACACCTTTTCAAACTCAAACAAAAAGAATATGAGGATGGATTCAAGAACCTTGCAAATGATAAAGACATGTTAGAAATGGCAGAGTGGGGAATTGGTGATTACTATGATCAATTGGAAAAACTATGAGGCAAGGTGATCTATACTGGGCAAATTTAAGCCTCACTCAAGGAAGTGAACAAAAAGGGCACCGACGAGTGGTAATACTCAGTGGAGATGCACTTAATAAGCATTTAGATCTATGCATAGTATTGTCCTCTCACAACAAAAGTTAAGTTTTACCCAGGTTCTTTCACGCTTTTCCCTAACTCTCAGAATGGTTTAGAACTCAAATCTCAAGTTCTGACTTTTCAAATAGGCGCCATTTCAAAATCTAGACTTAATGAAAAAATAGGAATGATCAAGAAGAGTCAAGTCGCTGATATAAAAAGAGGATTGTTTAATGTCCTGACATTTTAATTTTAGTCAAAACTCCTTTAGAGGTTTTTCATTAAAATATTAACAAAAAAATGGGCAAATCACCCCTGACTTGCCCAATGAGAATTTATAAACCTGAGATAATTCTTATAGATGCATTTCTATTTGTTTAGCACCAGTTTTTCTGTAAGTCTTTGATTTTCAGATACTACTTCTATGATGTACATCCCATTTTGGAATTGGTGCATATCCAGATGTACAGGTATCAATGGTATCTGATCCATTGATTCATGGTATACTTTTATGCCTAGGCTATTGTATACATTAAGTTCTCCTGACCTCCCGAATCCATTTTCAAATGCGATGAAAGCATCATCGGTAGTAGGGTTTGGATAAGCTGTCATGATTAGATTATTTTGAATTAATGCACCATGCATATTGTCATTTGTAATGTCTAATCCACTTGGCTGCATATTGATTGGGCATCCATATACTTCAATTTCCACTACTGCTAAAGACTGAAATCCATCCATC
>DKPS01000096.1 GCA_002471345.1 Saprospiraceae bacterium UBA7328 | reverse complement strand
CTATTTTATGATGAAGCGCACTATCCTCCTTGGACTAATTTTTTGCCTTATTATATCCTCTTGTGTAAAAAACGGCACTAATCTAGACGACCTAAATTCTCAACTGATTGATGCCATAGAATCAAATGCATATATCAAAAATCTAGAATCCCTAATACTCCCTCAAAGTGATGATTATCAGGGCATTCCACAGGATCCTAAAAACCCGATAACTATAGAAAAAATAAAGTTGGGCCAATTGCTATTTCACGAAACCGCTCTAGGTAGAAATGCCAAAATGGATGAAGGAATGGGCAGTTATTCCTGTGCTTCTTGCCATCACTCAGCCGCAGGGTTTCAGGCAGGGGTTGCACAAGGAATTGGAGATGGAGGACTAGGTTTTGGACTAAAGGGTGAAGGCAGGATAACCAATTCAAATTATAATCTACAAGATGTGGATGTACAACCATTAAGATCTCCTACGGTACTAAATACTGCCTATCAAGAGATAACCCTTTGGAATGGCCAATTCGGAGCTACAGGAATGAATACAGGTACTGAAAGTGAGTGGAAAGAAGATACCCCTATCGCAACAAATGAGATGGGATATCAAGGTGTAGAAACTCAAGCCATTGCTGGGCTCAAAGTTCATAGGATGACAGTGGACGAGTCATTTGTGCATGAGAATCCTGAATATAGATCAATGTTTGATGCCGCTTTTTCCGAATTCCCTACAGATCAAAAATATTCTAACGAAACTGCAGGTCTGGCAATAGCTGCATATGAACGTACCATCCTTGCAAATCAATCCCCATTTCAGAACTGGCTAAATAATAGATCAAATACATTAACCTCGGGAGAGCTCCGAGGGGCAATATTGTTCTTTGAAAAAGGAGAATGCGCTGAATGTCATAATGGTCCTGCATTGAATTCTATGAGTTTTCATGCACTTGGTATGGACGATTTGAAAAGTAATAAAGGAATGGTTCATGGTTTAGATGAAGGGGTCAAAAGAGGTAGAGGTGGATTTACTAAAATGGAAAAAGACTATTATAAATTTAAAACGCCTCAGCTGTACAGCATTCAGGAAAGTCCTTTTTATGGACATGGTTCTTCTTTCGAATCTATTGAGGCGGTGATAAGGTATAAAAACAAAGCACAGAAAGAAAATAATGGTATCGCTGACCGATATCTCTCTAATTCATTCAGGCCATTAGGGCTCAATGATGAAGAGGTCGCAGATCTTACGCAATTCATAAAGACAGGGCTTTATGATAACAACTTAAAAAGATTCTTACCACAGGGCGTATTAAGTGGTCATTGCTTCCCAAATAATGATAAAATTTCTCAGCGGGAATTGGGATGTGGCTAGAAAAGGTTATTTGGAGTAGTTCAATTTTTTAAGACTTAAGATTAGAAACAATAGAGATAATATTTCGATCACAACTCTACTCCAATGCCATGTCTTCCAGGTCTTTAGTACATTGGATAATTCCATGTCCGTCATCGCTCCATTATAAAATTGTTCATTTGTGCCTTTGAAATAGATATAAAAACAAGCCACAAATAATACTGCAAAAAATGAGGACATTGCAGCATATTTCAATCCAACTGATTTTGTCACATAACAATATCCTAAAAGAATAATTGGAATCAAGGCTGCCACAATCGTTAGAATTGTATAGAATTTACCAATAGAAGGGCCAAATTCAGAGTAATAAGAATAAAATTCTGAAGAGGAAAGAGATTCCCAGTAAGGAACTAGCAATGCTCCCTCTGTAATCTGACTACCTACAAAAATGCCAAAGACAGATACTGCTAAAAAACTATAAACCTTCCTCATACCTCAAATCCGAAATTAGTAATCCAGTTGAAAATTACAAAATGAGCACGAATAATCAATAAGTAAGCAATTGAAAAAGCTTGTCTTCTAGAATATGATTAGCCATGTATTGCCCCTCTAAACCTTTATCAAATGGAATAGGAGTATCCATACTAGCACATCGCATCACAGGAGCATCTAAATGCTCAAACAAATGCTCTGAAATATACGCAGCTAGTTCTCCACCTATACCTCCCAAAAGTGAATCTTCATGAAGAATTAGCACTCTATTGCACTTTTTTACTGTTGCATCTATGGCTTCATAATCTAGTGGTGCCAAGCTTCGGAGGTCTAAAATTTCAATATCATAATCACTTTGCTTAGTAGCTTTTTCTGCCCAATGTACTCCCATACCATATGTGATGATGCATGCATCATTGCCTTCTTTCACCGTCCTAGCTTCTCCAATTGGAGTGGAGTAATATCCTAAAGGAACTTCTTGGGAATGGCTACGGTAAAGCCCTTTATGTTCAAAAAACAAAATTGGGTTGGGGTCTTCAAAGGCGGCAAGCAAAAGTCCTTTGGCATCAGTTGCGTTAGAAGGGTATACAATTTTTAATCCTGGTGTTTTAAAAAACCATGCCTCGTTTGTTTGTGAATGAAAAGGTCCTGCTCCCACGCCGCCTCCACATGGCATCCTGATCACGACATCAGCATTAGCTCCCCATCGATAATGGATTTTAGCAAGGTTATTCACAATTTGGTTGAATCCACATGTCACAAAATCAGCAAACTGCATCTCCACCATTGACTTAATACCTTTCATGCTCAGACCCAATCCAATTCCAACAATGGCACTTTCACAAAGTGGAGTATTCCTGACCCGTTCTTTACCATATTTCTCTGCAAATCCATCCGTAATTTTGAATACCCCTCCATAATCGGCTATATCTTGGCCCATTAATACCAATTCTGAATGTTTCTGCATAGCTTGATCTAGACCATCAGATATGGCATCGATGAATCTCATTTCTTTAAGTTCTGATGGACTTTCTATATGTTTTGATAGATGAGGTGCATATAAGTCAGCAATCTCTTGACCAACATTTACTTGTGGTAAGTCGGCTTCAGCAGCTAATCTTAATCCATTTTCAATTTCTAACTTTATTTGAGATCTCCATTGATGTATTTCATTCTCAGAGATCACATCTTCACCTAGTAAATACTTTTCAAAATTCACAACCGGATCTTTCTTCTCCCAATACGCCATTAAGTCCTTGGGAACATATTTTGTACCACTAGCTTCTTCATGACCTCTCAATCTAAATGTATCACACTCAATAAGAATAGGTTCTGGTTTTTTTCTTATTGATTTTGCCACTTTGAAAATAGTCTGATAAACTTCCAGTACATTATTCCCATCTATTCGATGTGACTTCATTCCATAGCCTTTAGCTCTATCGGACAAGTGTGTGCATCGATATTGTTCTGATACTGGAGTGGATAGACCATATCCGTTATTTTCTATAACAAAGATTACTGGCAGCTGCCATACTGCAGCAACATTTAGAGCCTCATGGAATTCTCCCTCACTTGTACCTCCCTCACCTGTAAAAGCAAGGCTGACTTTCTTTTCTTTTTTCAATTTATGAGCAAGTGCCACTCCAGAAGCCAAGGACAGTTGCGGTCCTAAATGACTAATCATTCCTACTGTTGCATAATCCAATGCACCAAAATGAAAAGATCTATCTCTTCCTTTTGTAAATCCAATCATCTTCCCTTGCCATTGACCGAAAAGTCTATCTAAAGGAATCTTTCGAGAAGTGAATACTCCTAAATTTCTATGCATTGGAAAAATGATCTCATCATTTTCTAATGCCAATGTGACTCCTACCGCTATAGCTTCTTGACCAATTCCAGAAAACCATTTGCTGATTTTTCCTTGACGCAAAAGGATTAACATTTTTTCCTCTATCATCCTAGGTTTTAGCATATTGAATAACAACTGCTTCAGGAGTGATTTAGAATGCTTTCTTTTTTTAAAAGAAATAGGAAGTTTTAATTTTGCCACTTTCACTTTTATCTGGCTTTCTACAATGAAATAGTCTCTTTAATTTTTTTCAACCCTCCTAGCAACCCACCATCTTTTCCACTTTTCATTTCTGGTGCAGAGAGCAAATTACTCTCTTTGTTAAGGGAATTAATTTCTACTTGATTATTTAAGATATCTTCAATTCTTTCTCTTCTTCTTATCAAATGTGCTTTTCCATCAAGGATCATGACCTCAGCAGGGCGATAGCGACTATTATAATTAGAAGACATCATCCAGCAGTATGCTCCTGCATTCTTAAATGCTAGAATATCCCCTTCAGAAATTTCACTAATTCTGCGGTTGATACCAAACGTATCCGTTTCACATATGTATCCTACGACATTATAAATTCTGCTTTTCCCTTCAGGGTTAGTGACATTCACAATCTCATGATGGGCATCATAAAACATAGGTCTGATCAAATGATTAAGACCACTATCTACTCCAGCAAAAATCGTTGAGGTAGTTTGTTTTACAACATTTGTTTTTACTAAAAAGTAACCTGCTTCACTTACCAAAAATTTTCCTGGTTCAAATACAAGGGTTAATTTTCTGCCATACTCTTCACAGAAGTCTTTAAATCTTATCGAGATCTTTTTGCCTAATTCTTCAATGTCGGTTTCTATATCACCCTCTTTATAAGATACCTTGAATCCACTACCAAAGTCCAAAAATTCTAACTCTTCAAATCCCTCTGTAGCCCTAAATAATATCTCAGCACCATTCAAAAAGACTTCTGCATCCATTATCCCAGATCCAGTATGCATATGAAGTCCGTTCACTTTCATATTAGTAGCCTTTACGATTCTTTGAACTAAAGGCAGCTGATATACAGATATTCCAAATTTAGAATCTATATGCCCTACAGAAGTTTTAGCATTAGCTCCTGCCATAATATGTGGATTCACTCGAATACAGACGGGGTAATCAGGCCTAAGTTGTCCAAACTGCTCTAAAATTGAAATATTATCGATATTGATTTTAACTCTTAATTCAACCGCCTCAAGAATCTCGTTTATGCCAACACAATTTGGCGTATACATAATCTGATCAGCAGCAAATCCAGCTTTGAGAGCAAGTTTCACTTCTTGTATAGACACTGCATCCAGCCCAGCTCCGAGGTTTTTAATATATCTGAGGACATTGATATTTGTCAATGCTTTACATGCATAATGAACTTTTAGATCCACTCCATCAAAAGCATTTACAAGTTGATCATATTTCTGTTTAATAACAGCTGAATCATAGATGTACAATGGGCAGCCATAGTCTTTGACTACATCAAGTGCATTTACACCTCCGCGAAAGTGGTAAGATCCATTTTCAATGTTCATTCAAATAATTTTACATTTCACATTAGGTACAAAAGTATAAGTACTCTTGCTTCTAAACCAATTTAATTTGACCCAGCACTTGCACCATTTTATCAGATAGCTGCATCTTGTATGTGAATGGAACTTCGACAGGTCATATCTCAATGTAAAAAGAAGAATAGGAGGGCTCAAAACATGCTTTTCAATTCTTATGCGCCATTGCTTAAATCTATATGCATGAGATATATGAAAAACGAAGTTGACGCTGAAGATGCACTGATAAAAGGTTTCTATAAAATCTTCAAGAATCTCCATTTGTTCAAAGGTGAAGGAAGTTTTGAGGGATGGATGAAAAGGATAGTTATTAATGAATGTTTGATGCTCCTGCGAAAAAACCATAATATCAATATGATGGTGGCCATAGATGATACTTCTGTGATGAATACCTTAAAGGTTGATTTTGTAGACAATCTTACTTATCAAGAGGTATTGGCTCTCTTGGATGAGCTTCCTGTAGGATATCGTACCGTATTTAATATGTATGTCATTGAGGGATATAAACACAGAGAAATAGGCGAGGCCTTGGGTATAAGCATAAACACATCTAAGTCACAGCTGATATTGGCAAAGAAGAAACTCCAACAATTAGTGAAAAAAAAATTGAAAATTAAGTTCGCCTAAAAAGTAAATAACTATGCCAAAGGAAAATATTGAACAGATCTTCAGGTCTTCAGAAACAGAAAAACGTATATCTCTAAGTACAGGGGCATGGAATAGGTTAGATGATTTATTAGAGAAAGATAAACAAAAGACAACAATTTTTAGGTTTAGGATTTTGGGAATCGCAGCTTCAGTGGCTGTACTTTTTGTAGCCTTTGTAGCTCCAAATAATAACAATAACAATGAATATATTTTAGAACAATTAGTCATTGATAAAGGCGAATTATTATACTCCTCTAGTGAAGTGGCCCAGCTTAATTCTAAACATCAGATTAGCACACTACAGAAGTTAAGACCATTTTATAATGCTAATGGAGAAGTTAGAGCTACTGTAAATTAATCTTCAACGGTCATTCTTGCACTACTTTGAAGTAGGGATTATAGATTATCCCAAGGACATTGCCAAAAGGATCTCTTACTGATGCTGTCATTAATTCACCACCAACGTTTGTTGGTTTTTGATTTTCAGTAGCCCCAAGATCTAATAACCTTTTGTATTCTTGATCTATTTTATTCACTCCCCAATAAGACACCACACTCACTTTCTTATCTGAAACAGAATCGGTATCTGGTTGCAGTCCTAATTCAAATCCCCCAATATTAAAGCCAACATAGAAAGGTTCATCAAAGTAAGGGGCTACTCCAAAAGCACGAGTATACCACTCCTTTGCTTTAATAATATCAGCCACTTTATAAATTGTAGTTCGCAATCCTAGCATTGGTGAATCCTGCATTCATTCAAGTTTAATTCACAATAGTCTTTCTAAAAATACAGAAATTTCAAATAGACAAGCAGGTGATTTTGATACTGGGTTTTTATTCAGGATAACTTTTAAAAGGTTTTCTCTGTGTCCACATAGGATTGGGAAAGAACGTTTTGATGACGATATTAATCATACTATTTGCAATAAAATTGTTATGCATTAAGTAGAGATACATGTCTTTGGGTTCAGCGCCTACACTACTTTTGATCTCCAAGGCTGTGCGGTAGTAGTATAGTTTATTGACTTTTTGTTGGATCGCATCTTTTATAAGATACAAGAGTATATTCATATAAATAGAATGCTCCTTATTTCTATTTTCGTTATAACCAATAAAATGAGACATCATTGCTCCTTCTTTTAACATAGAGGTATAAAATCCTACCAATGATTCTCCTAAGAACATCCCATTGAGAACAAATTGATCTGGGAATGTTTTGACCATATCTGTAAAATACC
Source organism: Saprospiraceae bacterium UBA7328 (assembly GCA_002471345.1). Taxonomy (GTDB): domain Bacteria; phylum Bacteroidota; class Bacteroidia; order Chitinophagales; family Saprospiraceae; genus UBA7328. The sequence goes on along the minus strand of DKPS01000096.1, from coordinate 10,577 downwards.
CTTTATTCACAGTGACCATATTAAATCCTGATGCTTTTATAACAGAACTATATAAACCATGAATTTCTAATTCTCGTTGTTCTACCTCCTCTGCAGTCAAAGGTCTAATTTCTAATTCCGCTCCTTTTTTCAAATGTTTTTTAGTCCGCACTCTATGTTTAGACTTCATATCAAGCAGATAATCGTCCATGCTGTTCCAATCCGATCTTACATGAACTATCATAGAAGGGTCTACCTTAAACTCACCTAGAGATACTTTTTTAGTATCCAAACACTTTTCTTCTTCAAAAAAATCTTTTATCAAAGCCCCTCTAAACTGAAATTCCGTACCAGAAACTTGACATTTAAGCCCCTTGAGCATTCTCCTTAGCACTTCATAATCTGAGATGGTGATTTTATTATTTGCACCTCTGAATCCATATTTTCCAGTAAGGAGTAGATTCCCCACCACTATCATGTTAAAGTATACCAAAGGGAAAAATATACGTTGCAGCCAGTATTTAAACTTTGCGCCGATGCCACCACCTTCTACAAACTTATCGGTATCGATACTATCTATCAGTCTGAGTTTTTTCTTTTGAAAATGAAATGAACAAAGTGGGTTTTCTTCATCCTTGATAAAAGCAAATGCATACATGGGTATTGCCCCACTTAATTTTTCATTTTCTAAAATCTTAAAGTATTCTGGGCTATAAAAGGGATCCTCGCATGATATGCACTCCCAATATTGCTCACAATCGTGAATACTGGTATATACTTTAAAGTTTAACTCCTTATCAGAGAACTTTATCACCTTCCCTCTTTTCACTTTACTTTTATTCTCATTAGTTAGAGATTCTTTTATACACAGCAAGCTATTTGTCATTGTCTAAATTATTCCTCATAAAGAACTCCATATAATATCAGTAACGCCTCCTAATCCATATCTATTGGCATACCAATACTCTATCATTTGTTTTGTACTGAAATATTCAGTTATTAATGATTCATAACTAGTGATTTCTATTATACGGTATTTTTTCTCCGCTGGAATAGCTATAATTATTTCACTTCTTTGTCCTTGCCTTTGATATTGGAGTTTAGCTATAAGCATAACAAATAATTCATCCCCGGTGTTCATCTTCTTTCCAATGAGTGATATTCTGCTTTTTCTATTCTCAAATGTGGCTGTGCCTTCATTCGTAATATGCGGAAGAAAGTTTCTCTCTTCAATCTTATCCCTATACTGAAATTCAGTTCCTATCGGTAGGTCCACATACATCTCTATTTCTCCATCTTTTGGAACATATTTTTCAATACACGATACTGTCAGAGTAAGTAAAGATCCAATAAGTACCAATAAAAATATAGGGGTCCGTGTAGTCATGATTTTTTTTAATTGGAAAAATGAGTACTAATATCGCATCATTTTAGATATATATTAGAATAATGTAATGTATAAAACCCGATAAAATACCTCTTTTTTAATCAGATATTTTTGAGAATTGAAATATATGAATACCTTACATCCACTTATTAACCAACAACTCTCTACATGTCAAGTAGAATCCTGAGGATTACGAATTTCTTTATTCTTTTATTAATTCCATTTATCACTTTCGCCCAAGACAATCGAGGGATAGACGAAAAAATAAATGATGCATTTGCACCAGCAGCAGCTTGGTGGGAACATAAAGTATTTTACCCTTTCCCTTTCACTGAGGCATTAGTTCCTGGTGGTATCCCGATCGTAGTAATTCTCTTGATATTCGGAGCTGTGTTCTTCACATTAGTGTTTAGATTTCCAAATTTGACCAAATTTGGAACTGCAATACAAGTAGTCAGAGGAAAGTATGACGATATAGAAGCTCATAGCGCACCTGAGAAGGCTGCTGTCAACATGCCTGATGGAGATATTGTAGATACCATAAGAGATGAATCACATGATGGTGAAGTAAGTCATTTTCAGGCTTTGGCTACTGCAGTCTCCGGTACAGTAGGGCTCGGAAACATAGCTGGTGTAGCAATCGCCATATCTATAGGTGGCCCCGGAGCCACCTTCTGGATGATCCTTTGCGGTTTAATCGGAATGTCTACAAAATTTGTAGAATGTACACTTGGTGTAAAATATAGAGATATAGGACCTGATGGTACTGTTTATGGAGGACCGATGTACTATTTATCTAAAGGATTAAAAGATCGGGGATACACGGGCCTAGGTAAAGCATTAGCTGTCATATTCGCTGTTCTATGCGTAGGTGCTTCATTCGGAGGAGGTAATGCTGCTCAGAGTAATCAAGCAGCTGTTCAATTGGCACATATGTTTGGCATGACAGGAGGCTCTGTTGGCACCATTATTGGAATCATCATCGCCATTGTTGTAGGGATAGTGATAATTGGAGGTATTAAAAGGATAGCTTCTGTTACAGAAAAGATAGTACCATTTATGGCTGGAATTTATCTTTTAGCATGTCTGATAGTTATCTTAAGTAACATTTCATATGTAGATGACGCATTAGCATTAATTGTAAAAGGAGCATTTAGTAACGAAGCCGCTGTGGGAGGATTTTTTGGAGTATTAGTACAAGGATTTAGAAGAGCAGTTTTCTCTAATGAAGCAGGAGCAGGATCAGCTGCTATAGCACATTCAGCAGTTAAAACTAAATATCCAGCATCAGAAGGATTAGTTGCATTACTTGAGCCGTTTATTGATACTGTAGTAATATGTACAATGACAGCATTGGTAATTATTTTCTACAATAGTGGAGGTGCATTTGAATATGGAACACCAATGATGTTGGATGGTGCGGTAGTAGAAGGAGCAGCTTTAACTTCGATGGCATTTGAATCTGTGATACCTTGGTTTCCATACATTTTGACGATTGCAATAGTACTTTTTGCTATTTCTACAATGATTTCATGGAGCTATTATGGGCTTCAATCATGGATGTATTTATTTGGTAAGAGTAAATTAGCTGATCTTTCATATAAAATACTATTTTTGCTGTTCATTATCATCGGTGCCGCTGCTAACATGAGTGCGGTATGGGGATTTTCGGATGCGATGATCCTAGCACTGGTGTTTCCTAACATGATAGGTTTGTTCTTCTTATACCCTAAGGTGAAAGAAGAGTTACATAAATATCTCAGTGCCATTAAAGGCAGTTGAGATAACCCGAAGAAGTTGATTATTTAGGGATGGAAAAAGGGGGTGAATGAGGTTCTATGCTGAATTTTACTACCCTTTTTCCTTTTTTTATGCCTATTTTCAACGTAATCCACTTTCATCTTCTCTATTCTAAGCGTACTCTTTTTCAAATATTTAACACTCCATGGCTACTGTTATTCTTCATTTAGGTAGTAACAAAGGTGATAGACATCACCACATCCAGTCAGCCTATAATATTATTGAGAAAGAAATCGGTAACATAAAAAATAGGTCGTCATTATACGAAACAAAAGCATGGGGAATGGTAGAGCAAAACTCTTTTTTGAATAGTGCTACAATCGTCGAGTCTAATATATCTCCTTTCAAAATTTTGCATGAAATCCACAATCTAGAATCCGCTTTAGGCAGAAAAAGAATTGAAAAGTGGGGGCCAAGAGAAATTGATGTGGATATTATATTTTACGATAATCTGATTCTCCAAAGTTCGATATTAAATCTTCCACACCCTCATTTTGCTAATAGAGGATTTGTATTGAAACCATTATTGGATATTGCTCCTGAGTTTATAGATCCAAGTTCCAACAAGACAATTTCAGATCACTATGAGAATTTTATAGAAATAAATGTTGGAAAAGTAGGAGAATAAACATAATTGCTCTAAACAAAAAAAGAGCTCTTCAAGGAACTCTTTTAATGACTTCTATTCTGTATTAATTCTATCTTTTTCCTTTCTCAATTACTTTTATCAGATCACCTGGTTTTAGAATATCTTGAAGTTCCATATTATTGAGTAAAGCCGTTTTCTCTTGTTCATCTTTCACATATACCCCGTTGGTCTGAAGGATAGATTGTAATGTTCCTTCTCGAGGTATATTTACCACTCTAACTCTATCTGGAGCTACATTTATTTTTGATGGGTCAGAAAGCATCTGAAAGCCTTCCATTGGAGATTGAAGGGTTTTAAAATAAGTGTTGAAATCATTTTCTCGAGACAGTCCCATGAAATGATAGATCTGACCACCGTATAGAATAAAATATGACAATGCCCTAATTGCTTCTTGTTCTTGCGGTTGAGTAGTCCCTTGCTGTTGCTCTTGCTTAATCACAGATATCATAGCCATTGCGCTATTCCCATTTACTCTCCTATCTCCAGATTCTACAACACTAAGACTATATTGCTCAATTGCTTCTTGAGCAGCCTCTTGTAGCGTATTCTTCGAAGAAAGAGTAAACATTATTATCGCTTTTCCTTGCTCATCACCCATTTGTACCATCTGCGGACTATTCACGAGCTTCCAACTCTGTGGAACGGGGAATAAAAACTTCAATACGGGGTGAAAAAACACATTATTTTCTACATATCCTTGTCTTGGATCTTCACCATAGATGATTCCATCTATCATTTTTAAATATTCATTCCTACCTATTTTAAGTGGCATATTTGATTCTCTGGTTGCTTGCTGCTCTCCTGCCATTTGATGTACTTTATTAAACCGATCCCCTGGATCTGGATGAGTACTTAAAAATGTGGGTATTTCTTGACCACTTTGCAACTGCATACGTTTCAAGACTCCAAAGAAATTAGCCATCTCATGTGCATCATACCCTACCTGAGTACTATAATCTACACCTAGCATATCCGATTGACTTTCATCATCTCTTCCAAATTTTAAAAAAAGAAGCCCCATTCCCTGTTGGATCTGATCAAAATTATTTCTTATCCCTTCGAATGCTACAGCACCTGCTATTGCACCTATTCCTAAGAGCTGCTGCTGACTCATTTGTGCCGCTGAGTGCCTTGCTGTGATATGACCAATCTCATGTCCTAACACACCAGCAAATTCAGCTTCATTATTGAAATGTGCCATTATTCCTCTTGTAAAGTATACATAACCACCTGGTACTGCAAATGCATTAATAACTGGTGAATCTAGTATTCTGAACTTGTAATCCAATTGTGGCCTATGGCTTATGGCTCCCATTTCTTTTCCTTTCTCATTTATGAAAGCCTGCAATTTTTCGTCTTCATAAAGTCCCATACTCGCTATTATGCCAGGATCAGCATTTGCTCCCATGGCTAGTTCTTGGGATTCAGATACTAGCATTATCTCCTTCTTTCCAGTTACAGGATTTACAGAACAAGAACTGAACAGTAAGCCCAAAATGGCTATGAAGGTGATTCTTATTTTCATTTGTCTCATATCTCAGTTGTTAATTAGAATGAATTAAAAGTAAGACTGATCTTTTTATGATCAAAGTGGTTAAAACTTTCTTATAGTCTTTAACATTTGATGATTTTCGGTTGTAGGGGTTAATTATTGAATGCAAGTCATCACAGATATGAATAAATTTGTCATCAGTTATGAGTAAACACGGTAAAATATTAGTGGCTATGAGTGGTGGTATAGACAGTACTGTCACTGCTATGATGCTACATGAAGAAGGATACGAAGTTGTGGGAATTACCATGAAAACTTGGGACTATGCTTCTTCAGGAGGTTCATCAAAAGAAACTGGATGCTGTAGCCTAGATTCAATTAATGATGCAAGGCGAGTTTCCGTCGACATGGGATTTCACCATTTTATCGTAGATATAAGAGAGGAATTTGGGGACTACGTAATTGACAATTTTGTAGATGAGTATATTGCTGGACGCACACCTAACCCATGCATATTATGTAATACACATATAAAATGGTCGTCACTCTTAAAAAGAGCTGATGCAATGGATTGCGAATTTATCGCTACGGGCCATTATGCTAAGATTGGGACCCACAATGATCGGTTATTTATTAAGAAGGCAAAAGACGAAAAGAAAGACCAGTCTTATGTGCTTTGGGGGCTAAGCCAAGAGTGCCTTATGCGCAGTAAGTTTCCTTTAGGTGGACTTACCAAAGATGAAGTAAGGCTCATGTGCTTTGAGAGAGGATATGATGATCTAAGTAAAAAAGGAGAAAGTTATGAAATCTGTTTTGTGCCAGATAATGATTATAGAGGATTCCTTAAAAGAAGAGTAGAAGGGCTCGAAGAACAAGTAAAAGGAGGAAAGTTCATTGACAAGCATGGAAATGATCTTGGCAGCCATAATGGATATCCTTTTTATACAATTGGCCAAAGAAAAGGACTTGGTGGAGGATTTATTACTCCTAAATATGTCACAGAAATACTACCAGATTCTAACACAGTTGTATTAGGTGAAGTAGACGATCTTCTTCGAAATGGTATGAATGTGGGCAAAATTAATTTGCAAAAATATGAACACATCACCGATGGTATGGAGTCTAAAGTTATGGTGAGATATCTTGACTCCGGCACTTTGGCCAATATTAGCAATGCTACTTCAGATACTATGAGAGTGGATTTTCTTGCCAATGTAAGAGGAATTGCTCCAGGTCAGTCAGCTGTATTTTATGAAGGAGACGATGTTTTAGGTGGAGGGATTATTCAAGTTGGAGGGTTTTAATGGCAGATTTTAGAATAATCACCTAACGGATCATCATCAACTTACCCACCATTTCTTTTAGCAATTCTTCTCGGGTTGTGCTTCTATTTAGATATCCCTTTGTTCTACCATCATAATCGCTTAAAATTTTAAATGCATATTGAAATCCTCTAGTAGAAAGAGATTTTGCCTGAGTCTTAGATTTTTGAAGAAAATAAGGATTTATACCAGCATTTTTAGTCAAAAATGCATCACTTTGAGAAAGGTTTTGATGGACGATATAAAGTCTCTGATAAAAAGAAAATAGCGATCCCAAAACCATTTCCATAGGTTGCTTCTTCATATTAGCCTGAAAATTAGAAACTATCCTTCCCGCTTTTTTAGCATCTTTGGTAATGAGCGCTTCTTGCAGTTCAAATACATTGTAATCCTTGCTAATTCCAATGTTTTGATCTACTTCTTTAAGAGTTATTTTTTGGGAAGATGAAAGATTGACTATTAGTTTGTCTAATTCATTTGAAACTTTGCTGAGATCTGTACCCAAATATTCTGCAACAAGATCAGCTGCTCTAGTTTCTATATCATATCCTTTACCCTTTAGATATTTCTCCACCCATGGCTTTACTTGATAGTCTCTGATCGGGTTCGATTCCAATATGATATGTTTTTCCTTCAAGGCTTTTATCCATTTGGATCTTCCGTCAACCTTTTTTCCCTTATGACCAATAACAAGTATAGTTGATGTTGCAGGATTTTTTATATAGTTTAATAATTTATCACTGTCTCCTCCATCTTCACCTTTCATGTTCATTTTCTGTGCCTCCTTGACAATGAGAACCCTATACTGTGACATCATAGGGAATTGTAACGCATAGTCTAATACGGTATCAATATGAGCATCTTGACCATATATGATTTGTTGATTAAATGCTTTTTCACCTTCGTTTAGAATAGAATTTTCTATATAATCTGATACTTGATCAATATGAAAACCCTCCTCTCCATGAAGCAAATAGATTGGGCTTATCTGTCCTGATTTAAGCTCCTTAATTATCGATATGCTGTCCTTATATATCAATATCTATAGTAATTTGTCGTATAATTTACTTTTCAATTATTTGAAATCAATTCTGCAGCAAGCAAAGATGCCAAAATATTCCTGAGTATAAAATTTGGCTAACTAATATCCTGTAATTAGATGTAAATCAAATAAAAACACATATAACAAATATTACATATAAAATAAAATCAATCCGAATCACATTAAATTATTCCCTAATAGAAGACCTACCTCAAAAGGAATAAATGCAAGCTACTTAGCATAAATCCGGTTTAAAAAATCAATCAGGTAAACTGGCAAAGTCATTGCACCACACCCATCGAGAATTGTTTTAAAAAACCATTATACCCTGAGAATGATGAAAAGATTATTTCATCCATTAACCCTGTGTTTCATATTATTTAGCACCATGACATTTGGTCAAAATTGGTTCTCTGATGAGTCTTTTTTGACTTATTATTCACCTGAAGAGGAAAATGTCTTACAGCCAGACTTAAGTAGAGTTGACGTCTATTTGAGTTCAGATCAAGACTATGGACCTATGCATTTAGCAAAAGCTAAAGGCTTCATAGGAATGAGTAAAGCCGATAATATGATTTCCATAGATATGAACGCATATGATAATGTGGACATATCACAACTTACACCTCCTCAGCTTTCTAAACTTCTGGATATAGACTATAAAGACATCCATGAGATAGTTCCGTCTATGAAAGTAAATGGCAGAATAAAGGCTACACTTAAAAATGAATTCATTGTGAAATTCAATTCAAGTGTGAGTCCAAAATACTTAGAAGCTCTTCTTACAAGGTTAGAGGGCTCAATTATAGAAACAAAACCAGATGGCGCACTTGTGATCAAAATGAATCGAATCAAAAATGGTTTTGACCTCATGCATGAAGTGTCAAATCTAAGTATCATAGAATATGCCCAACCTAATATGTTAGTAAAGATTGAGCACACAAATGACCCTCTTTTTGCTAAGCAATATCAACTTAAGAATAATGGTCAATATATAGATGGTCAAAAAGCAACAGCTGGAATTGATCTAAATGTAACTCCAGCTTGGAGTATTACAAAAGGGTCTGGAATCACTGTCGCTGTTATTGATGATGGAATAGAACCTCATGAAGACCTTCCTACTATAAAAGCAGGGTTTACTCCTGCTAATGATGGTGATGGGACTCCTTCCAATACAGGCAAACATGGAATGGCGGTAGCGGGAATAATTTTAGCTCAACATAATGACCTTGGCATCAAAGGAATATCTCCAAATGCCGATCTCTTAGCTGTTAACATTTTTGCACAAGGCACTTCTCTTTCTGACTATGCGCAATCTTTTTATTGGGCTGTAGACAATGGAGCAGATGTTATCAATAATTCGTGGGGATTTATATATGAAGATGTAGAAATAGAATCCACCAATCCCCCAATATATACAGTAAGGAAAGGGGCCATGTGTAGTAATAATCCATTCCCGGCATTGACATCCGCAATAAATTTTGCAGCTGATCATGGTAGAAATGGTAAAGGTTGTATCATAACCTTTGCTTCAGGAAACTGGGCACAAGAAGGACCACTTGGTCAAAATAGTGATGAATGCGTGACTTATCCAGGAAGCTTAGAAAGTGTCCTCGCAATTGGAGCTATTAACCCACAAGGTGATAAATCAATATATAGTGATTATGGACCAAAATTGGATTTTGTGGCTCCTTCTAATGACCTCAACAGTTCGGGATCAAGATCTTACTTTGGAGTAAGAACTATAGATAGAGAAGGAGCAGCAGGATATTCTAGATCTAATTATCACTCAGGTTTTGGAGGTACGTCAGCCGCGACACCAGCTGCAACTGGAGCAATAACTTTAGTGCTCAGCGCACATCCCAATCTTACAAGAAATGAGGTCATCACACTACTAAAAAATAGTGCAAAAGATGTAGAAGTTCCAGGGTTTGATACACGTACAGGACATGGCTTGATAGACGCTGCCGCTGCAATTTCAGCAGGGGGGAATGTAATTATTTCTATAGATCCATGTGCAGATAAAGGTGGAGATAGCGATAATGACGGTATATGCGATGCTGATGACTGCGCACCATTTGATGCTTTTTATCCTGCTACTACAGGTACAGCTTGTAATGACAACGACCCATCTACAAAAAATGACAAAGTAACCAATGGTGGGTGCGGATGTGAAGGAGAAACAATAGCATGCTATGATGCTGGTGGAGATCTGGACGGAGATGGGTACTGCTTCATAGATGACTGTGACGATGAAAATCCTTTAGTCCCATCGGCAGTTGGATCTCCATGCAATGACTATGATCTAAATACTGAAAATGATGTCATTCAGGAAGATGGATGTACATGTGAAGGAACACCAATAGAAACTGACAATACTAACGATAACACTAATTCTGATGATAATAATGAAAATAGTGAAGATGATGAGGAAGAAGAAGTTGGCTGTGTAGCACCCGAAAACATGGCAAGAGAGGGAATAACAAGCCAATCTTCAACATTTTTCACCTTCGCTGCTGATAGAGCAATTGATGGCAACTTGAGTAAATCAAGATATGCTCAAACCAATTATTCTAGAGAACCATATTTTGATCTTGATCTAACCACTTTGTCAGATTTACAGAAAATAAATGTGATTTTAAAGACTACTCCAAGAGCTCCTGTCCTGGTATTTGTTTCTGAAAATGAGCTAGAAGGAAGAGGGCTTGAAGATATTCAAAATGATGACTCAGTCACTTCTTATGAAATGGTTTCAGCTGAAGCCGTTTTTGACATGAACTTATCCGCAAGATATATTAGACTACAGATGGATGGATTTCAGTCTTTAGCAGTAGTGGAAATTGAAGTATATGGATGCCCAATCAATATGCAGCCAAGTGGATTAGACATTACAAATGACAATATGC
>DKPS01000192.1 GCA_002471345.1 Saprospiraceae bacterium UBA7328 | reverse complement strand
CTCTCACTAAATTTTGATTTCTTCATAACAGTTTAAATTTAATTCATTTTTAAACTGTCTTATTTTTACGCAAGGATACACATAAAACTCCGATGACCATTATATCTGTCCGAGTTTTTTGAAAGAAGAGTGAATTATTTTGAGATTGATTATTTAGTTGACATAATCTCTTTCAGAGCTAGATATACTCCATTGGTCCAGCCAAAACCGTCTTGTACTGGATATTCTCCACCTCCAGCATGAAGATCAAGGTCTTCCACGTTGTATTTTTCTAACATTTTTCCTGTTGATTTGAAGATGGATTCGTTAAGGGATGTCCACTTTTTTGCAATGTTTAGTGCTAGGTTGATTTGATCATAACTTATTAGTCCTTTTACAGCAATGTATTGGATAGGTGCCCATCCATTTGGAGCATCCCATTGTTGACCGCTTTTAATAGTGGTACATCTCACACCGCCAGGTTTTAGTAGTTCATTTTTAATTTTGAGTGCAATAGAATCTGCATGATGCGGATCTGCTATTTTGAAGAAAAGTGGATACGTCGTAGCGGCCGAGACAATAGGTGTTTGTGTATTCTTCTTATTATTAAAATCTAGATAACAACCTTCTGAATCATTCCAAAAGACTTTATTGATGGCTTTTTTTCTTTGGTTTGCTAACTTCTTGAAATCTGAAGATTCCACATTTTCTCCTTTCAAAAGATGGCACTTAGAGATCGTGAGTTCTAAATGATACAAAAGACAATTTAAATCTATAGGAAAAATATGAGCAGCATCTATACTACTCAAATCCATTGGATCTGAAAGCCAACGACTACTGAAATCCCATCCAGACTCACAGGCTGCTCTTATATGCCTAAATAATTCATTAGAATTTCTATTAGAAGTTTTTGCTAGTTCTACATCGTCAGGATACATCTCATCTCGAGGAGTGTCCAACTCGTCATAATATCTATTGAGTATGAATTTATTGTTGGCAATACCCACCCTGTTGATAAATAATTGATTGTCAGACAATTGTTCACTTCCTTTCATCCAAAAGGAGTATTCTTTAATCAAATGAGGTAAGTAGTGATCATAAATTTTTTCTCCTCTAATTCCAGCTAAAAGTTCTACCATCAAGGCGAAAAAGGGAGGTTGACTTCGACTTAAGAAGTAAGTACGATTACCGTTGGGAATATGCCCAAACTGATCAATCTGATGAGCGAAATTTTCGATCATGCTTTCTATTAAGTCAAATTCCCCACTAATTTTGAGCCCAAGCATGGTGAAATAACTATCCCAATAATAAATTTCATTAAACCTTCCTCCCGGTACTACATAGGAATAGGGAAGTGGGACCAATGAAGAGCCTTCTATCTGCTTGTCTTTTGCTCGTCTCAGCACATTCCATAAAGCGTGAATGTGCTGAGAAACGCTATGTTTTTTGTTGGTTTTGAAATCTGAATCCTTGTTTTGTGGGATGATAAAATGGAGATGAAGAAACTGTCTCAAGGACTCGACACTATGATTATTTAAACTTTTGTAAGCTTCATTAATGGATTTACTGTCAGTAATAGGAATTATGTCACTCATAGTTTTGGCATCCTCAAAAACTCCCATTTCATGAGTCTTTTTGAAGAGAGCTGGAAAAGTCTGAGAAGGCGGAGGAGATGAATGAGTTTCTTGCATTTTGCCGAATTACGAGATATCGATTGCTACTTCAGATTTATCAATCTGAAGTAAACTAGAGCTATTGAGTTTTTGAGCTTAATTTATTCAAAATGAATAAGGAAATTAAAAGTAGACTCATCGGAATCAAAGTATAGAAAAAGGCGCTATCTCCTCCTACATTCTTAAACAACCAGCCTATAAACCGACTGCCCAACGTCCCTCCTAAGGCAGAAAAGACAACTATAAGACCAGTCATCGGGCTATGCAATTTTTTAGGTAATGAACTTAGAATCACTGAGTTAATCATTGGATAAATGGGTGCAATAAATAGTCCTATTAGAGGAAATGTGAAACCAATCAAAGGAATATCAGAGAATTTTTGAATTTCTATAACATCTGATGAAATGGCTAGAGGTAACAAGAAAATAACCATTGCCATAGCTATAAGGATACAGATCGATAATATCCATAACCAAGTGAAAGATTCAGCTAGCTTCCCTGCCAGGATACGCCCAATTCCAAGAGAAATGGCAAATATGCTTGCCATCATAATTCCTATATTCTCAGGTAGATTCAATACTTTTTCATTGAAAGTAGGTAGCCAAGTCATTATTCCTTGCTCCATCATCACAAATAGGAAAGCACTAATTAAGAATACTATTACCATCAATTTAGTAATGAGTAAAAACATCTGATAGGCATCATCTTTTAAGTTAGCACCTGGGATCTCATCACCTTCATTAAATTCCGAGAAGTATAGAAATAAGAATGATAATGCGGATAATATTGCCAGCAGCCAATATACATTAAGCCAAGAATTAGGGTCATTTATATTATTAAATGCTGGAAATAAAAAATAAGCAAGTGCGATTCCAAACATAAATACCCCTTCGATGGAACTCATCAGGCTATTATGTTCTGATTGACTGTGAGTTACTAATCCAATAATGGAATAGACGGAAACTTTGATTAAGGCAAAACTTACACCTACAGTAGCAAAAAGAAGCTTTGAGGTTAAAAAACTGTTGCCATAGATCATGCCAATACAAGCAATTGAGACCAATGCAAGCCCTGTCAGCATGGCTTTTTTATATCCGATTCGAGGAAGGAAGCTAATAAGAAAGATACAATGGCAATGGGCATGTCCTTAAAAGCCTCAAGTATACTGGCCTGTACTTCATCTACACCATATACATTTTGGGCTTTGAGTATGACAATCCCTACACTGTTGAGGAGGATTGCAAAGACGAAATAATTGATATAAAGAGAGGCTTTTATTTTCCAGGTGGACTGCATGAAACGTATAATTCTTTGAAAGCTAATATAGCCTTTTGATGCTTGAATAAGTTAAATTTACGTGGTATGCTCTCCTTTGGTGCATATCCTATTTGTATCGCAATCAATAAAGAAACTATCTGTATCTATAGTCCCATTCTTCATTTCAGAATATCCTTTTTGAAGTAAATTTTCCATGTTTTGTTGATCAAATCGAAGGCTGTTTCCACCTATAATATCGATATCATCCTGTCTCATATAGAAAATGTTCAAGTCAATGTTTTCCTCTATCTCTATTTTCAATTTGGCTTCTAGTAAATCACTTTTAATGATTTCTGCAGTGAGTATATCTACTACCCTTAGTAACCTATTAAATATTCCTGAGTCTGCTTTAAAATTATTGCTTATAGGCTCTCTTTTGTTATGAACAATAACATCAATCTCTTGAAGGTCGGGTGTATTATCTATGACCCATGAAATGTTAGCATAGTTGTTTAAGCCACCATCTGCCCAAGTGGAGCCTTCTACATCCAGATGTGACATGAATATTTGATTATTTGCTGATGCCCAAATCCAGTTTACCATTTCTAGATATGAATATTGATTCCAAGTCTTTACCTCTCCTTGACCTGTAGTTAGATTAGAGACCGATGCCCCAAATACTTTTTCATCTTTATTAATTCGATTATAATCTCCGACTTTGAAAAATTCAAGAATTAATTTTTTTAATGGTTCGCTTTCTCCAAGAGTTCTTTTTCCACCAATAAGCCTGCCTACAGCATTCCAAATTTTTATTTCACCATTTTTTTTGAAAGGATTTACGTTGAAAATTTTGTCTTGATTTACACTTGTATACGCCCTTTCTAATTCATCCATACGGCCAGCCATGACTAGAGGCCCCATAAGACTTCCAGTACTGGTGCCAATAACAGTGTCATAACTTTTACCTTGTTCGATCAGAGCTTTGAGGAGACCTACGCCCCATGCCCCTTTTGCACCACTACCAGAAAGGACGACGGCTTTTTTAGTTTGAGGCAAGATTATTTTTTATATTGAGAATGAAGTCTTTCTAAGATATGTTATCATTCTTAGAGAAATTTCTTTTCTGGAAATGAAATGAGTATCTTAAATATGCTCTATTTCATTTTACATTCAATTATATCTTCCCACCATAAAATCTATCTCGCTCTTTGTTACAATCAGATTATAAATTGCGGTTGCTTTTGCGAATGCAGCTGAAAGCATTTGAATCTGAACATTTCTATAATCTAAGGATGTGATTACTCCCGCTTTAAACCTTTCTTCGGTCATAGCGAGATTGCGTTGAGATACTTCTAATCTTTGGTTTGAAAGAGTGAGTAAGTCTTTTTGATTTTTGTAATTAGAAATCAAAATTGCAAGTTGATTAGTCAATGTAGCTTTAGCTTCAAGAACAGTCAGTTGATCTACTTCTTCTTGAAGTTGAGCGTTTTCAATTTTGGTTTTTCTCACTCCACCATCGATAAGGTTCCAACTTAAACTAGCAGTCAAATTTCCATCCCATCTATTGCTGGATATGAAACCAAAAGGTTCTTGAGTTCTGAAGTTTATCTCGTTACTATTAAAACCAGCTTGGGTAAAACCAAAAGATGAGTTAAGGCTAATTGTCGGTTTTTTGCTAGACTTCTCTATTCGAGTATTAATTCTATTCAGATTTGCTATCATCTCTAATGTTTTGAGTGTGTAGTTTTCCTCAGATAGAATTTCTTCTAATTGCTGTTCGTCAATTTCTTCTAATTTGACAGAGAGCGTCTCAGAGAATGAATAATTTGGCATGCCTACTTCATTCATTATGTCCAAGAGTTGCCTTTTAGCAACTTCTACTGCTTGATGTTGTGATAATATTGCACTGGTATCACTTATAATGGAAGTCTCAAATTGTAAAAGATTGTAAGAGTTTGAACTTCCAAATTCTTTCTTAGTTTTTTCATATTCTAATCGATCATTTGATAATTCAAGATTGTTTTGAAGGACTTCCAATTGGGCTTTTCTAAAAATGACATTATAATAAGCCTGATGAATATTAGTGACTAAAGCATGTATCTCATTGTCTTTTGCCAATCGCTGCTGATCAGTAAATTGAGAAAGCTGATCCTTTTGCACCCTTATCCTTCCACCATTGAATACAATCCACTGTGCATTTAGGGATGGTCCAAATGAACCCGTATAATAGGTTCCTTGAAGGAAACTTGCCTTGTTGTTGTCTTTAGTGAGATTGTTAGAAAAATTGATATTCAGATCTACAATAGGCCCTCTACCTGCCATAGCCCAAGTATTATTGTTTTCAGCAATCTGAATATTAAGGTCATTAATTTTAATGCCATAATTGTTTTCTATGCCTATTGAAATAGCTTTTTGTAGGGTCATCTCATCTTGCGTAAAGCAAAGAGAATTCAAGAAAACAGCGATTATTGTATATAGAATTTTAATCATTTTCTTATAGATTATTTACTACGATAAAAGCAATAGGGACTAAGAATAAACACAATGTAAGCATCCATGAATGTTGCCGACCATGATATGAAGGTTCTACCATTTCAGCTGTAAGTGTCTCTCCAGTCCATAGTTGGGTGGTAAACAATCTAATTCTGCTTGCAATAACCATAAGAGCAGGGATTAGAATAAGCAAAATGAAAGTTCCGACCATTAGCCCAAATGAAACAGATATTGCCATAGGAATTAAAAATTGTGCTTGAAGGCTCTTCTCTAAGAGTATTGGCAGTAAGCCCGCTACTGTTGTCAAAGTGGTAAGTGTAATGGGTCTAAATCTGGACAAACCCGTATCATAGAGCGCATTTTCAAAGGATTCTCCATTCTTGATTTTGTTATTAAAGGTAGAGATGAAAACTAAAGCGTCATTTACAAATATTCCAATTAATGCAATTACTCCAAGGATGGAAAGGAAGCTAATAGGTTTGTCCATAATAAAGTGGCCTGCACCTACTCCAATAAGCCCAAATGGAATCAAAGCAAATACAATCATGGCTTGGCTGACTGATCCAAAAGTGAGGATTATAACAAAAAACATAGTCAAAAAAGTCAGACCCATTACTTGAGGCATTGTTGCTAAAGACTCTCCAATATCCCTGGCTTGACCCTGAACACCGACTTTTACATTCGGATAATTTGCCAGAATTTTTGGTAGAATAAAACTCTGGATGTCTGAATTTATGTCACTAGTAGAAACATTGTCTCCTACCACATCCGCTGTAACTCTTATCTCTTTTTGACCATTAATGTGATTGATTGATATGATCCCTCTTTCATTTTTAAAATTGACTAAGTCAGACAGAGGTATTGCTTGTCCTGAATTTGTTCTTATTCGCATATCAGCCAAATCCTTTATACTGCTCCGATCTAGTAGATCATAGCGCACCCATACTTTCACTTCATCAGATCCACGCTGTAAACGCTGAATTTCAGCCCCAAAAAATCCTTGCCTCACGTAATTCACGATTTGACCGAGAGTAAGTCCTAAGTTTTCTGCTTTAGGTTTTAATTCAAGAGATATTTCCTTAAGACCTTTTTTATTACTGTCTTGGATATCAGTGACACCTTCTACTTTGCGCAATTCATTCTTAAAATCGTCAACAGCATTTTCTAATTCTGAATTGTCGGTACTCAACAAGGAGATCGAGACCGGATCACCAAACGTATTGCCAGCAGTAAAGGTCAATTTTTCAGCGCCTTGTATTTGACCTACTCGATCCTTTACATTTGCTATAATATCTCTATTGCTAATCGTTTCTCTTTCATCTCCATCGAGTAACCAGAAAATCATATTCCCTTGATAGGTAGTAGGACCAATATTCTTTTCTACTACTTTAATGACGTCCAGTTCACCATCCAATAATTGACTTTTCATTTCATCATTGGCAGCAAAAGCGGCATCCTCAATAATCTGTAAAGCTTTCGCCACTTGTTCTTCTCTTGCTCCTGCAGGCATCTCCAGGCTTACATTGATAAAGTTCTGTTGTACATTAGGAAAAAATGTTCCTCCTATTAGCCCTCCGCTTAAGGCACCACCAAAAATGATCAATCCAGAGATACAGAAGGCCAGGATAGGAATAGGATACTCCATTGACACTTTAAGTAATGGACCATAAATCTTCTTTTTTAAAAAGTCCATAAATGCATCAGATTTTCTAGTAATCCATGTAGAATTATCTCCATCTAATGCCTTAGAATGAGCTATATGAGCAGGAAGAATGAAAGCTCCCTCAATAAGTGAGAATATTAAAGTAAATACAACAACTATGGCCATTTGAGGAAATATATCCCCCATTTGTCCATCTATGAAAAAGAAAGATGAAAATGCTATGACTGTAGTGATTATTGCTGATGTAACTGCTGGAAGAACCTCCATAGTACCGTTTAAAGCTGCCTCCATGGCTGTTTCACCTTTCTCATAATGTTGATAAATATTCTCGGCAATAACGATACCATCATCCACAAGTATTCCGATTACAATGATCATCCCAAAAGTGGTAATCACATTAATAGTTATACCCAAATATCCGGCGGCAATGAACATACCTGCAAAGGATATAGGTATAGCTAATGCAACCCAGAAAGCCAATCGAATATTCAAAAACAGAGCTAAAAGGACCAGTACTATAAGAAAGCCCAAAAAGCCATTGGTTTTGATGAACTGGATTCTTTTGTTCAGTGCAGACTTGCCATCGTTAATTTCTTCTACAGCAACATGAGGGTATCTAGCTCTAAAAGAATCAAGATATGCTATAGTAACTTCACTATTTTTAAACATGTCCTCGTCAAGCGTACTATACACGTTCACGATTACTCCAGTTTCACCATTGATATAACTTCTATTTGGGCTGTCTACCCATTTGTCTTTTATGTTAGCTATCTCATGTAATTTTACGACACCACCATTTGGATTGTTGAGTATGACAATATCTGCTAACTCTTCCGCATAGTATTTTTTATTCTTGGCCCTTATAAGGAGTTCTTCTTTTTCCGTTTTTATTGTTCCACCAGTAGTAAGTAAATTGTTTTGAGATACTGCGTTCACAGCTTCGGCAAAGGTTATATTGAGCGCCCTCATATCCTGTTCTCTGAAACTGATTTCAATCTCTTCATCTGGAAACCCTTTTAAATCCACCCTGGAAATTCCATTTATGGCTAGGAGATCATCCTCGGCAATCCGAGCATATCTTTTCAATGATCTCAAATCCATATCACCTGAAATAGAGAATGCATAGGCTGGAGTAATTCGGACTTGTTTGAAAATAATTGGAGGCTCGAGATCTCTTGGAAAGGAGTTGATCTGATCAACAGAATTCTTGACATCTTGAAGGACAATGTCTGTGTTTGCCCCTCTTTCTACTTCTACAAGTATAGATGCAGAATTTTCTGAAGAACTAGAAGTAGTTTCTTTTACATTCGCAATGCCTACAAGATTTTCTTCAATTTTATTGACTACACCCTCTTCCATTTCTTGGGGAGATGCACCAGGATAAACCAATTGAATATTAATGAGTCTTGATGGAACTTCAGGAAAAAATGAAGTCTCTAGGGTAGAAAGACTAACAAATCCCATGATCATTATGAAGACCATCAAGAGATTCGCAGCAACTGAGTTTTTAAGGAAAAAATTAATTATACCTCTCATAATTTCTTAATTTCCTTTGATTGCACGTTGTCCAGGAGAAAGACCATTCAGACCTTCTGTTATAATGTCATCTCCCGAGTTAATTCCTCTGACATACACTTCATCATCAGATCTCAGGATGATCTCTACAGGTTTAGATCTGACTATGCTGTCTTGAAGGAAATATACATTGCTTTCATCCGCAATAGCAGAAAGAGGTAGAGCAGAAATAGATTCTAGGCTTTCACCAATCAGTTCACCATGTAGATACATTCCATCTCTGAGTTCTTTTCCAAATACGGATATGAATATTGGAATACTCTGTGTGACTTGGTCTATTTGATTGCTGATACGACTTATTGTACCGTTATAAGTAAATCCTAAATCGTCACTAACTAGAGTGACTTTCTGTCCTCTTTTTATCAATTTATAGTCTTTAGAACTTATTGGTGTAGAAAGCTCATATTTACTAGTGTTCATTAGCCTACCTAAAGGACTGCCCGGGCTTACTACGGAACCTGGATAACCACTTACATTTAGGAATACTCCAGAAAAAGGTGCGTAGATTTGATAATCTTTTAGTTTCTCTTCAGCACTTTTAATGGAGTAGAAAAGATTGTAAATATTTTTACCAGCTACGTAATACTTTTCTTGATCCGAACTGATCTTAGGAAGTTGGGGAGTGTTCCGCTCTACATTAAAATCATCCAGATAACTTTTCCATTTTTGAAATGCACTGGGATAGTCAAATTTGAGATCAGGCATGATCTGAGTTATCGCATTAAGTAGACTACTACGTTGGGCGAAGAGGTCAAACCTTTGATCTTCACTGTCCACTTGGAAAAGAAGTTCTCCTTCTTTAAAATACATTCCATCTCTCCATTTCTTAGCAGTAACCTGAAGTCTTCCACTTACTTCTGATGCAATATCTATTTGCTCATATGCCCTTACTCTTCCGTCCACTTTAATCTTACTTTGGGTAGTTGTGATTTCGTATCGATTAGTACTTACTGAAACCAAATCCTCTGAAGGGGTTACATCAGAGATTGTTGATTTCTTCTGACTAGATAGGTTGTTGTAGGCCAATATTGCTAAAAGCAATATTAGCGTAGTCATTACAATTGAAATAATGATTTTTCTTTTATTCATTTCTTGTGATTGTATCTCTTTTCTGAAAGTTTTAAGTAGAGTCTATGAAGAACAGATTTAGCTATTTTGAGTTCATTTTCAGGTATATCTTCTATTAGTTTTAATTCTAGTTCTGAACTAAGGTTAGTTACTTTTGACCTTAGGTCTTTACCTTTCTGAGTCAAAAAAATAAGTTTAGTCCGATTATCATTTTTATCTCTTTCTCTGTGTACAAGGCATTCTTTTTCTAAGGCAGTGAGCATTTTGTTGATACTGCTTTTAGTTTTGATTAGAGACATGCCTAGCTCTTTTTGAGAAATTCCATCATGCTTCCAGAGATCCGCCAATACACCTAGGTAGACAGGTGGAAAGTCATAACCCAACTCTATTATTTTGGGTTTCATTTCTTTTCCCATTAAGCGACCTACTTTATTTGCCAGATAACCGAGATGTTGCTTTGAATCGAATTTACTCAATGAATTCTTTAATGATAATAAGTGAGACAAAGGTAGAGGAATTTAGTTCACAGGTGAACTAAATATTTTTTCATTAATAAAGAATTAACATCTTAATCTTTGATTCACGACAAGTCATTTAACTATATAATGGCGATTAGTTCTCTATTAACAGGCATTCTTGATAAGAGTTGGAAATCATTTATAGGGAATTCTGATAAGTCAAGAATCCCTCTAGATCACCCCAATAACATCCCAACTATAGAATCATAGTGCAATGCCAAGTAGAGTAAAGTGGCCAGATTAGCAAAGATCGTTGCTGGAATAAGCCAGAGTAAGAAAATGATGAATGATGGCTCATTAAGATAAACGATTACCATAAACATTGTAACTCCAATGTAAAGATCAATTCCTATCTGTTTAGTCCACAAAATTGGGCTCATTCTTTTTAGTGCTTTATAAAAATTCTCTTTAATACTGACGTTTACCGTATAAATCAAGAATGCTATAAAAGCTAGCCAAGCAATCGATTTTCCAATAGGGAAGGGGCCATTGCTTTTAAATAGAGGTTCATCAATGAACGAAACTGCCAATAGCACAAAAGCAGTGAATATTACCCAGAGGATGTTGTTTTTCAGTGTTTTGATCATAAAGCATTGATTTCTGAAAAAGTAAACAGAAAAACGAATCCCGTAGCTAAGTTCAAATCAAAATTAAAGACCTTTAATCAAAGCTAATTATTAACTATACAGCTCTTCTTGCTGTGCTTTCACTTTATCAGAAGCTAAGTACTCATCAAAAGTCATTAACTGGTCTATAATTCCTTTTGGAGTAATCTCAATAATTCTATTAGCAGCACTACTCAATAATTGATGATCATGAGTTGTCATAATGAAATGGCCTGGAAATTCTTTTAATCCATTATTTAGTGCCGTAATAGATTCTAGATCAAGGTGATTAGTAGGTTCATCTAGAAGTAGAAAATTGGGGTGTGCCAGCATTATTTTTGAAAGCATACATCTCACCTTTTCTCCACCAGATAGTACAGATGACTTTTTGAAAACCTCTTCACCTGAAAAGAGCATTCTACCCAAAAATCCTCTAATGAACTGCTCATCTTTGTTTTCTGAATACTGCCTGAGCCAATCCATCAGTTCTAGGTCTTGATTATTACTAAAGAACTCCTCGTTTTCATTTGGTAGATAAGAAGTAGTGATAGTTTGTCCCCATTCTATTGTGCCATTATCGGCATTTTCCTTACCTGATAGGACTTGATAGAAGGCAGAAATCGCATTTGAATCTCTAGAGAGTAATCCGATCTTTTCCCCTTTATTCATTATGAAATCTACCTTGTCAAAAAGCGTTTCATCTGAGTTATTCTTTTTGCATAGATTGGTCACTTTGAGTATTTGATCACCAACTTCTCTTTCTGGTTTGAAATGGATGAAAGGATATTTTCTAGATGATGGCCTTATATCTTCTAGATTTAGTTTTTCCAAAGCTTTTTTACGTGAAGTGGCCTGTTTTGATTTAGAAGCATTGGCCGAAAAACGTTGGATAAACTCCATCATCTCTTTTCGCTTTTGCTCTGTTTTCTTATTCTTGTTGGCTATCTGTTGAGCCATTAATGTACTTGACTCATACCAGAAGGTATAGTTACCAGTATATATTCTAATTTGCTGAAAATCAATGTCTACCACGTGAGTACAAATCATATCCAAGAAATATCTGTCGTGGGATATAACAATCACAGTGTTGGGATAATCAGCCAAAAAGTCTGCTAACCATGTTGCCGTCATTGCATCTAAATCATTGGTAGGCTCATCAAGTAACAGTAAATCTGGACTTCCAAAAAGGGCTTGAGCCAAGAGTACCTTAACTTTCTCAGGTCCAGTGAGCTCTGCCATGGTTTTATAATGAAGATCTTCCTTTATGCCTAAATTACTTAAGAGGCTTGCAGCATCACTTTCTGCTTCCCATCCTCCCATTTCTCCATAGGTGTTTTCTAATTCAGCGGCTTTTAAACCTTGTTCATCCGTGGCATCAGGGTTCATGTAGATAGCTGTCTTTTCTACATTGATATCATACAGCTCTTTATATCCCATGATTACTGTATCAAGAACTTGGTGTTCTTCAAAACCAAAGTGATTTTGATTCAATACAGCCATTCTGTTGCCAGGTTCGATAGAGACCTCTCCCCTCATTGCATCGATTTCTCCCGAAAGAATCTTCATGAAAGTCGACTTTCCAGCTCCGTTAGCACCGATTACACCATAGCAATTTCCTCTTGTAAATTTTAAATTTACATCATCAAAAAGTACTCTCTTGCCGTATTGAAGTCCTATGTTATTTACTGATATCATTTTGTATCATGTTTTAGCTATAAACACCTTAAATAGTGGCATAACTGAAAAAGTGTGCAAAGATAAGGTAGAATAAGGGTTGTTGGGCAAATTATTACTCTTAATATTATGCCCAATTAATAAACAGTTTGGTAAGTATGAATTCTACTATTCTAAAAGTTTGTTTTGTTACCGTTTTGACTTATCTGTCATTGATAAAAGCATTAGGTCAGCATGGTCAAGTGTATGACAATCTATCAATGACAAGTAAGATATTAGAAGGCGAAAGGAAATATGCCATCTATTTGCCTCCTGATTACGATAAATCGGAGAGAAGCTACCCTGTTTTGTATCTCTTACACGGGGCTGGTGATGATCAGACAGGTTGGATACAATTTGGTGAAGTATTGCGTATTGCAGATAATGCTATCAGTGATGGTACTGCAACAGCCATGATCATCGTAATGCCAGATGCTAATACCGGTCAAAGAGGATATTTCAATAGTATTGATGGAAATTGGAGATATGAAGATTTTTTCTTTGAGGAGTTGATGCCACATGTAGAAAAGAAATATAGAATAAAAGGAGAAAAAAGATATAGAGCTGTTGCAGGATTATCCATGGGAGGTGGGGGATCATTTATGTATGCTCTTCATAGACCTGATCTCTTCTCATCAGCTTGTCCTTTGAGTGCATATGCAGGTCCACTAACAATTGAGGATTTGAAATCTGGACTGGATCGCCGCAAAGTAAAGTATGATGAACATGATCTCCAGACTTATTTTGATCAACACAATGCTATATCACTGATCAATGCTGTACCAGATAATGAACTTAATGCTGTGCGATGGTTTATCGATTGTGGAGATGATGATTTTTTGTATGAAGGAAATAGTCTAGCTCACATTGCAATGAAAAAGAAGAAAATATCACATGAATATAGAGTAAGAGAAGGAGCTCATAATTGGACATATTGGAGAGAATCTTTACCAGTGGTATTACAATTTGTCTCTGATGCTTTTCATCAATATTAAAACAAAGATTTTTGAAGAAATTAGCATCACATACAGTTTCTGACACCGTTGAAAAAATTAGACTCTCTGATTACTTGCCAGGTATATTTGCGGCGATTCCGTCTAAAAAGGGTATCAAAAAGGCCATAATCAAAGGGCATGTCAAGGTAAATGGGAAAATAGGAATCACTGCGGACTTCATCACAGGAGGAGAGCACATAGAACTTTTTGAAGAAAAGCCACAAAGTGTTAATTCACAATTTAAACTTTCATTGGAAGTGGTTTATGAGGATGAGCACTTAGCCATCATAAATAAACCAGCTGGAATAGTAGTCAGTGGGAATAAGAAAAGGGCAGTTGAGAATGCTCTTGAGTCCAACCTTGTATCTAGTAAAGCTGTTGATAGACTTCCTAGGCCGGAACCAGCACATAGGTTGGATCATCCTACCAGTGGTGCTTTGCTCATAGGGAAAACTAGATCTTCTATAACAGCTCTAAATAAATTATTTGAAAATAGAAAGATTGAAAAAATTTACCATGCGATTACTATCGGTAAAATGAAGAAAAGCGGAACTATTGATTCCAGCATAAAGACTAAAAAGGCTCTTACCTCATATAAGGTTCTTTTATCTATCGAATCTGAAAAGTATAGTGGATTGAATTTAGTTGAGTTAAAACCTTCAACTGGAAGAAGGCATCAGCTTAGAATACATGTTTCATCAATTGGAAATCCTATATTAGGTGATAAAGAGTATGGAGAAGAAGGTAAGATTTCTAGAGGTAGTGGATTATATCTTCATGCATCTTCATTGAATTTTAGTCACCCTTTTGAAGAGAAGGTTGTAAATGTTTCTATAGAATTGCCACCAAAGTTTCAGAAGATATTCCCTAAGGAAGAGACTAATTGATTAGATGTAATAATTTGAAAGTGAGGCATACTGGACTCGAACCAGTGACCTCTGCCCTGTCAAGGCAGCGCTCTAAACCAACTGAGCTAATGCCTCATTCTAAATGAGAGCGCAAAAATACTTAAATTTTTATCTGGTGTATTAAAAGAATTTTAGTGTTGTAAATTAAGTGCAATTTGTATCCTTAAAGTCTGGAAAAGTTCAAAATTTTGTCTCTAAACTGTTAAAAAATTATAATTCCAGTATTTCAAGAATTCCATATTGGAATGCGACTCAGTATAAACAATCACCTTTTCGTTTACCATATTGCCTATTTTATAAATTTGGCTTGTGACAAGCAATAATCCTTAGACAAGATTGTCTTAGATTGAAATGAAAATTCGTCATCTTTCTTTTTAAGACGGCCTAGAGTAGTGATGTCTTTTGGATTGAATATTGCTTTATCGAGTAATATTCCTTCTTTAAATGGAAGTTCCTTTCTTCCATAAAGTTTAAATACTGACTCTTTTATTGTCCATATGATATGTAGTGCCTTTAATTTATCTACAAAAGATAAATAATGATTGACTTCTGACTTTTGAGTGTATTTGGACTCTATTCTTTGGATTTTAGCCACGAAAGTTTGAATGTCTATGCCTATAGGGAAATCATAGAGCGCAACAGCAGCATATCCATTACTATGAGAAATTGATAGATTTTTCTTTTTTGTTTTGAAATGAGGCTTCCCAAATTCGTCTTTATCGATTTCATCAGATTTTACATCTTCACATTTTTGAATAATGTATCTACTTGAAAGCCATTCTAGACTTCGTTTATCTGATTTTGAATATTCTAGAGGGACTTCACAATTCAATGTTTCTTGGAAGAAAGATGCATTTTCAGTTACTTTCCAAACAGAGGTGGAACCATATTCTGGATTTATGTCAGAGTATATGAAAGACATTTATATCTTGCCCCATTTTATGTGAAGAAAACTATGATACTTACAGACGCCAAAATACTCGATTCCATTGAAAACAAAGAGATTGTGATCGAACCTTATGATAAAAAGTGCCTTGGCACAAATTCATATGATGTTCATCTTTCAAAGAATCTCGCCGTGTATGAAGATGAGGTCCTAGATGCCAAGAAACATAATGTAGTAAGACATTTTGAAATTCCTGAAGAGGGATTTGTATTACAACCTGGTGAATTATATTTAGGTGTCACTGAAGAATATACAGAGACGCATAATGCTGTGCCTTTTTTAGAGGGGAAAAGCAGTGTAGGTAGATTGGGCATTGACATACATGCTACTGCAGGGAAAGGAGATGTTGGGTTTTGTAATACATGGACTTTAGAAATATCATGTGTGCTCCCAGTGAGGGTATATGGTGGAATGCCTATTGGGCAGTTGATTTACTTTTCTTTAGATGGAGATGTGATTAATTATTACAACAAAAAATCCAATGCCAAATATATAAAACGAACTCAACTTCCGGTTGAATCTATGATGTGGCGCAACACTTTTTAAAACATGAAATCTGATCAAAATGAGATACCTGATTTTTGTAGTTCTGATACTAATAACGTCTAATACCTATACCCAAACAAAAGGGAAAGAGGATAATAAAAAGGAGGAGAAACCTAAAACTATCAGTGATGTTGTAGGGGCAAATGCCATCAGTGACGGAGGGCTTTTCACAGTTTTTTCTACTGGTGATAAAGTGTTTTTTGAAGTGCCTGATTCACTTCTAAATGTGGATATGCTTTTGGTCTCTCGAATAGCTAAAGTTCCTTCAGATTTGAGCCCATATTTGAATGCGGGCAGTAAGGTGGGAGAGCAAATGGTCAAATGGTCCAAAAAGGGAAACAAGTTGCTTCTTCGAGTTTATTCTACAAGTAATGTTTCAGATGAAAACGATCCTATTCTCCTTTCTGTTGAGTCAAATAATTTTGAACCAATAATAGGAGCTTTTGAAATTAAAGCAGAAAGTGCTGATTCTTCTTCTGCGCTTATCGAGGTTACATCATTATTCACAAGTGATATTAAAGCGTTATCAGGGTTGAATAGTAGACTAAGAAAGGATTATAAGGTGAAAGCACTAGATGCTAAAAGGTCTATGATTGAATCCGCTAAGAGCTATCCTATCAATGTAGAGGTACGACATATCATGACTTATAATGCATCAGAACCTCCTTCAAAATCGAAAACAGAGACTCTGACTATGTTGATGAATCAATCCATGATTTTGCTTCCAAAGGAACCTATGCAGTCACGTGTATATGATGAAAGAGTAGGGTGGTTTTCTATGAGAAAAATAGACTATAGCAGCGACAAATTAAAGTCTGATGAAAAAAGGTACATAAGAAGATGGAGGCTTGTTCCTAAAGATGTCGAAGCATATAAAAGAGGTGAACTTGTTGAGCCAATTAAACCAATAGTTTATTATTTAGATCCAGCTACGCCACTAAAATGGAGACCTTATTTCAGAAAAGGAATAGAGGATTGGAATTCGTGTTTTGAGACAGCTGGATTTAAGAATGCAATTATTGCCAAAGATGCTCCTACAGCAGAAGAAGATCCTGATTTTAGTCCAGAAGATGCTCGATATAGTGTAGCGAGATATGTGGCGAGCACTACCAGAAATGCAATTGGTCCAAGTGTTTCAGATCCGCGTACAGGAGAAATTATCGAGAGCGATATTATATGGTATCACAATCACCTCCGATCCTATAGAAATCGATATCTTTTAGAAACTGGTGCTGCTAATCCTAAAGCCCGGAGCCTAGACACACCTGATGAAGAGATAGGAGAAATGATGAGGCGAGTAATATCTCATGAGATTGGACATGCTCTTGGACTCCCGCATAATATGAAGGCCAGTGCAGCTTACCCCGTTGATTCTTTGAGGTCTGGGGCATTTACTCAAAAGAATGGTATTGCTACTACAATTATGGATTATGCCAGATATAACTACGTGGCACAGCCTGGTGATGAGAACATAAGATTTATAAGACAACTGGGTCCTTATGATCATTATTCTATTAATTGGGGTTACAGATATCTCCCAAATGCCCAAAGTGTTGAAGATGAAATTGGAACTCTAAAGCAATGGATAAAAGAGAAAGAAGGTGACCCCGTCTACATGTTTGGTTCTGGAAGGGGAAGGCAAGATCCTCACTCTCAAACAGAAAGTATAGGAGATGACAATGTGAAGGCGAGTGAATACGCTTTGAAAAATCTGAAAGTGGTAGGAAAGAATTTGATTAATTGGACAAATGAAACATCTGAGAATTATAATAATTTGGAAGAAATTTATGGTGAGTTTCTGGGAGTGTATCGTCGGTATATCGGTCATGTGATAACTAATGTTGGCGGTATCCATCAGACCCTTAAAACTTCAGATCAGGCTGGTGAAATCTACAAACATGTACCAAAAGGAGAACAACAAAGAGCAATCAGTTTCCTTCTTCAAAATGCTTTTTCTAATATGGAATGGTTAGCCCCTAAATCGGTTGTCAGTAAAATTGAAAAACACAATAGCTTTGTAAGGATCTCTTCTTTGCAAAATCGATTTTTATCAGCCCTTTTTGCTAATTCGAGATTGGAAAGAATGGCTCAAAATGAATTTATTAATGGAACTAGAGCTTATAGTTTTCAAAACATGATGGAGCAATTGCATAATTCATTTTGGAATTCATCACGCAATGATGCGCTGTCTAGAAGTCTACAAAGACATCATATAGATGTGCTATCAAGTAAAATTGAAACAGAAGATGATGTCATGAATAATGATATTATTCCCTTAATCAGAAATGAGTTAGAGAGAATTTTAAAAAATGCTAAAAGTAAGAGTGGAAATAAATCAATGGAAGCAATTCACAATGCTGATATCGTGTCTAGAATCAAAAAGGTTTTATCAATAGATTGACAAACTTAGAATTGTAGTCGTTTTTCTGGAGATTTTATTTCGAGATTGATTTTCGAGCCTGTGGTCAAAGAAGATACACCATCAGCTTCAGGATATTGCCTTTCGACAATGGCATCTTCTCTATTTTCGATATTTCCTATTTCTACTATTTCACCAACTAAGAATTCATTGACTTGTATTAAAAATTGAGCCTCTCCCAAAGTTTTTCCTTCTAATGGCGGGATTACCCTTGAACCCCCTTCAGGTTGGCTGACTACAAGATCAAGTACAGCTCCCTTTTCTATTTCTATACTTTCTCTTTTTCCTTTTTTATCTAAAATTAATTCGCCATTGTACCACACTTCTAAAATTGTAGAGTTGCTAAGCGGATCATATTTCATGCTTTTGATATTCGTCTTTAACTGACGACTATTAAGCTCTCGGGATTTCATGGTGTAGTCTTCGCCATATAGCCTTGGAAGATCTTCTAGATTTATCATGTCAGGACTATATTTAGTAATAGTCACGTATATTTTTCTATTCTCTTTTATGTAAGAGCCTCCTTTAGGATTTTGATTCAGAATGATACCACCTGGTTTGCCCACAATGTGTGTTGAATCATTTACGATGAGCTGGAAAAGATTCCGTTCTGCATCTGCTGTCGCATCATCTATGTTAGTATCAATATAATCTTCCAGAAGTAATCTCTGTCCATGATTGGTATACACTTTTAGCCATTGGAAAATGCCAAATATGATCAGGAAGACAAAGAGGAGCATCAACCCAATATTTTTTAGAAAATTTCTACTAGTCAAGTAATCAAAAATTTCGGTAAAGTTAATAAACTTGAATCTGGTTTCAGACATACTCTTTTGTAATAGGCAATTAAGTCTAGTAACGTCTAAATATTGGTGTATTATACATTGAAGTAATTTATTAATTCATGGCCAATAATGTCATATCCTATAAATAGAGAAATATTTCGGCTCGCAATTCCTAATATTCTAAGTAATATTTCGGTGCCACTATTGTCAGCTGTTGATACTGCTCTTATGGGCAAATTGTCCATTGAGCACTTAGGTGCAGTTGGACTAGGCAGCATGATTTTTAATTTCATTTATTGGAACTTTGGTTTCTTGCGGATGGGAACCACAGGAATTACTGCTCAAGAATTTGGAAAAAGGAATGATGATGCAACACGTTTAATATTACTGAGATCTCTTTTTATTGCATTGTTTATCAGTGCTGTACTTATGGCCCTTTACGTGCCACTGTGTCGATCCAGCCTTTATTTGATGAATGTATCCGAGGCTCAAACTCCATTAGTTACTACTTATTTTTCTATCAGAATATGGGCAGCACCAGCCACTTTGACGTTATACGTTTTTATGGGTTGGTTTTTCGGTATGCAGAATGCTGTCTTTCCTTTGATCATTACAATAATAATCAACCTTCTTAATCTTGTATTGAGTTATACATTTGTCATTTATTTCAAATGGGATATAAGCGGAGTAGCTTTAGGTACGGTGATAGCTCAGTATACTGGAGTTGTTCTTGCTTTTGGCTTTCTCTTTTATAAATATAGATACATTTTCACGAGTAAATGGAATGACCTTAAAGGCACTATTTCTGAATGGTTAAAAGTATTGAAAGTAAACTCATTCCTTTTTGTTCGCACAGTTTGTCTCACCTTTGCTTTTGCAGTCTTTTATGCGGAGTCCTCCAGTGCTGGGGCTATTATCCTTGCTACTAATGTGGTACTTCTTCAATTCTTAAATTGGATTTCATATGGTATTGATGGCTTTGCATTTGCTAGTGAAAGTTTAGTTGGGAGGTATTATGGCGCTAAGGATCAGGGTAAAATGAAAGCTGTAATCAATCTCAGTTTTATTTGGGGATTGGTACTAGCTATATTTTATTCACTGCTGTTTTTCTTTTTTGATACAGAAATAATAAAAATATTTTCAGATAATCTAAAAGTTCATGAAGCAGCTGCCGGCCAAAAGGTGTGGATGGTGTTGCTGCCTCTCATGGCATTTTCGTGCTATATATGGGATGGTATCTATATAGGCTTGACTGAGGTGAAAATGATGATGATTTCCATGATTATTTGTCTTTTTCTCTACTTGTTAATAATTTATAAGAATGCACATGGCCAACCTGGAATTGTGTGGTTAGCGCTGCTGTTTTTTCTTTTTGCCCGGGGAATATTGCAAACAGCAATTTGGGGTTTGAAAATTAAGAGAGAAATAAATAAAGTAACTGATTAATACTACAATACACATTACGATTATATTTAATATATTTGCATTCTCTATATTCTCAACACTATTAAATGCGATTTTTGACAAAATATAAATGAAAGTGATTTTAGTTACTGTTTAGAGAACTGAATTCAACTTCAAATTGTATATATTTGTCTTTCTATTCTTTTCAACCGAGAATAGTCCCGTGAGAATTAAAAGAACCGAATGTATCGATTGCTTTGGAGTGTATTATTTGTGGTCTTTACCTTCAGCTTATTGACATCCCAGTCATATAGGTCCATAGATGGCACATTCAATAATGTAAGTAACATCGAATGGGGAGCTTCGGGCCATGTCTTGAGTTCTATCACTTCTTCTTCATTTTCTGACAGTATTTCTTCAATCAACGGTTCTGATAGGCCAAATCCAAGGTATATCAGTAATTATATCTCTGCACAAGAGGATAAGATTAATAGCTCTCTTTCTTTAAGCGATTATTTGTGGGCTTTTGGGCAATTCATTGACCACGATATAATTTTGGTTGAATCTGACCCATTCGAACCAATTTTCATAGATATTCCTGAGAATGACGAGATTTTCACTCCTGGCGAATCTATGGTCATGTTCAGATCTGAAGCTGTTCACAATTCTGGCACCTCCACCGATAACCCAAGACAATACGAAAATAAAGTTACCGCTTATATTGATGCCTCATCTGTGTATGGATCAGATCAAGTGAGGGCAAATTGGTTAAGAACCATGGAAGGCGGAAAATTGAAAACTTCAAATGGTAATCTTCTTCCTTGGAATACAACTACAGGAGAATTCAATGACGCAATAGATAGAAGGGCTCCTTTCATGGAAGATGCTACCCATAGTGGTCAAAAATTATTTGTAGCTGGTGATGTTAGAGCAAATGAAAACCCGCTGTTAATAACTCTTCATACGCTATTTGTCAGAGAGCATAACAGACTTTGTGATAGGCTTGCTGTTGAAAACCCAACTCGGTCCGATGAAGAATTGTATCAAGCGGCCCGAAGGAAAATAGGAGCATATATTCAAAATATTACTTTCAATGAGTGGCTTCCTGCTATGGGAGTGACCATGCCTGAGTATTCAGGATATAAGCCAAATATAAATCCTCAAATTACTAATGTATTCTCCGCAGCGGCATTCAGACTAGGGCATACTCTCATCAATTCTGATGTCTTTAGAATGGAAAATGATGGGGATGAGATAAGTCAAGGTAATATCAGTCTAAGAGATGCTTTTTTTAATCCTCTTACTATTAATCTTGCCGGTGGAATCGAACCATACCTTCGAGGAATGGCACAGCAGGTACAACAAGAGCTTGATCCTAAAATCGTTGATGATTTAAGAAACTTCCTTTTTGTAGGGTCTCCTTTTGGAAATTTTGATTTGGCAGCCATTAATATAAATAGAGGAAGAGAAAGAGGTTTACCAGATTTCAATTCGATAAGGAAAGAAATAGGCTTGCCAGAACTGAAATCATTTGAAGAGTTCACTGAAAATGCTGAAGATGCAGAAGGTCTTAAATCTCTTTATGGAGATTTAGACATTATTGACCCCTGGATTGGAATGTTAGCAGAAAAGCATATGCCTGATGCTATTTTGGGAAATACTTTGATGCTGATCATTGAGCGTCAGTTTCAAAGATTACGAGATGGTGATCGATTTTATTTTGAAAATGATCCTGATCTAAGTGAAGAGGAAAAAGATAATGTTAGAACCACAAGTCTACAGAAGATAATAATGCGCAACGCAGAGATCACTGCAATGCAGGATAATGTGTTCAGAGCAATGGATAGGGATGAAATCCCAATTGGTCCTACAATAAATGAAGAATCATTAAGTGCCGCTGCTTTTCCTAATCCTAGTGAGGGAGATTTTGTAATTAAAGTCTATGAGGTAGAAGCTTCTAATGTTTCAGTGCAAGTATACGATGCTCAAGGAAAGCTAATTTTAACTCAAACTCATAACCTAAGCATAGGTGACAATTTTATTCCTATATCTCTTCCTGAAATAACTCCAACCGGGTTTTATAATGTACTTATAGAAAAAAAGCCTTTAGGATATACAGTTCTTCGAGTGATCAAAAAATAAAACTTAGTCCGCAGATTAATTCTACTACCGTTTTTGGTTTGATATATAGGGTAAACCCTAGTGGTTAATTTCATTGTTGCTTCGTCATATAAGTAATGATAATACTATTGTAGAAATATGAGTATTGTTCATTAAAAATCATCATGTTTGCATCTTTTTTGAAAAATACACTATGAGAGTCCTAGCAATTACATCTTTAATTTCTTTTATGCTTCTATCATGTGGTGGCAGTAGTGTGTCTGATAGTGGTAGAAAGACCTTTAACGATTTACCTTTTGAGAAAGCTGATAATGCGAAAGATTATGCTGATTTGATCTTGAAATCAATAAGAACGAATAGGGACAAACCAATTGCACAAGAATTTACCAATAACAAAGAGGTCGATCTGGTTCAGTTGAGAAGAATGGTAGGTATGTATAGTACTGGTTTAACAGGAAGAAGCGATTGGGAGGAGTATGATATTTTTGCGGAGTCTAATAAGAAAGACTTTTCTAATGGCTTTGACTATGCATGGTTAGAGCCTAAAGGGAGGCTGGGGATGCAGATCTACATCTTACCTAAGCAAAATGAATCTGGAAGATTTACACTAGAAAAATTAGAATTCAGAAGTAGAATAGATGTAATAGAGTCTTTCGGATTTCCTGCAGGAAAGATCAATGATTATAAAAAGTTAGATTTTAAATGGTAAGTTTTCTAAAGACTGAAATTTAAAAATGTATATTCTCTGTCATTGCCATATTTAATTGGTAGCCTTTTCCAGCCTAGATATATCAATTTCAATAAAATAAGAATCTACATTACATCCTAGCATACTGTTAAGTCCAAATCAATCATTTGAAAGACTGCTCCACAGATAAAAATTGAGATAAGATTCCCATCCTGTAAAGGGCTCAAATATGGTATCAATAGTTGATTTATTAGGCTTTTTGTCAGTATCAAAAAGTGTATGGAGGGCAGCACTTAACCCAGTATCACCATATGTTATGCATGTCATGTCACCTAATGATTTCATCATTACATAATTAGCAGTCCAAGGACCGATTCCTTTGATTGACAATAGCTTATTCATTTGATCTGACTTGCTCAAGGATTTGAGTTCACTCTTTTTTAATACTCCAGAGCAAAATGCTTCTGATATATTTTGAATGTAGTCGATCTTTTGTTTTGAAAATTGCATTTTCACAAATTCCTCTCGATCAACATGAAGCAAATCAGATGGAGTTGGAAAGATGTAATAAGTATTGTCGTTGATCATTTGAGACTTACCATATCGTTGTACCAATATGTTCTTGACTTTGTGTGCAAAAGTCAAATTTATTTGTTGGCCAATTACACACCAACATAAAGCTTCGAAGAGATCGGGTATTCCTATAATTCTTAACCCTTGAAATAATTTTGGAAACTCTTTGGTTTGAGGATACTTACGTAATAAATCATAAAACAGAGAAATATCCCTATCCATATCAAACCATTCCAACACATATTTTTGACTTTCTAAAAGATCTTGTTGAGAAATATCTTCTTTTGTTAACTGAATATTCATGAAGTTAATATCCGCAGTGATCTCAATCAGTGCCGTACCAGAGCTAAGCCTTATAAGTCTTCGTATACATCCATTTTCAACTTTGTATAGAGACTCTTCATATCTTCTATCGATCTGTGGAATACAATTTTTAAAATTCAAGTTTTTTGGTATCGGTATTTGAATGGATTCTCGATTTTGCACTCTATGTTTTTTACTTTAATATAGAGACGAGCACTCTTTGCATATTTCCACCTGATATTTTTCCTATTTCTTCTTTATTCATGCCTTTCTCTGATAATGCCTCTTTCCAAGTTATGAAGTCTCCATAATTACTAATCACAGGTTTAAAGTTTCCATCCATATCAGTTCCTAATCCTACGTGATCTATTCCTACCACGTCCACCATTTTGAAAGTGGCTTCCACAAATTCGTCTAATGAGTTTGAAAATCCTGAAGGCCACATTCCTATTACTCCACCAGTCTGTGAAACAAGTAGGGCATGACCTTTATTTATAGCTCTAGCTTCGATAGGGCGATCGCCATTTTCTTTAAGAATACTATGTGAAAGAATGATAGGTGCATCGGTGAGATCAGCTACATTTTTTACGGTTCTAGCTGATGCATGTGCTACATCTATGACCATACCTAACTTATTCATTCGAGTTACTACTTCTTTACCAAAAATAGTAAGACCACCATGTACAACTTTCCAAGTTTGTAGGTCACCTAAGGTGTTGGGTGCGTAATGCACTAACTGAACAGATCTCACACCTTCTAAATAAGCTTCATCTAAGTGATCTACATCATCATCTAAAAAATCTCCTCCTTCACAAGAAATATATGCTGAGATTTGATCATTATTCTTGAGATCATTTCCACTGACAGCAATTTTCGCATTTGACATGTGAATTTAATCTTTTAAGATCTTTAACTGTGTTTTAAATAGTTGCCATGCCTCTCCTCTATCAAAAGAGCCGTTCACTTTTATTCCTTTGTCTGTCAATTGTAATAATGGGAAGTCGGAAACTATACTAAAAAATGCTCCATTGAGACCAGAATCATTCATGTTCTTGACTCTATTGATGAATGCGAGGTCGCCGTCATATTCAGCACTTCCTTTTCTAAAGAAAGCGCCAGGATGAGTATGCATGTCGAAAGAGCACACACTTTGTTTTTCTCGGTCAGGTCTATTAATTGATCTACAGGCTAATAATGAAGCGGCAAGAAAATAGGCTGATTGTTGAATAAATTGAATTCTGTTCACTTTATTAAAGGTAATAATTGAAATGACTTTGTATTGTGATAAAAGGGAAGAGCGACTGAAGTGATTGATTTGACAATGTAATGGAGATGGTCTATAAGAATAGGAATAAAAAAAAGCATACAGTTTTCACTGCATGCTTATTTTTTTTACTTGGTATAGTAGGGTAAAACTAATTTTAAATCATCTCAACTTTTTGAGGGAGATTATTGGTATTTTGTTGGTAATAATCTTTTTGTACCTAAGTACACCACCTAGACACTTGAATTAAAGTGTTACCCCTATGTCGTATCGAAATAGATGTGAAAGTGTCAAGTTATTTACATTTACTCTTTGATTTTTTAATCTCTATAATCAATTTATATAGTTTTTGAGTCCACAGCTGCTCTTACTGACCCATATTGTTTTAACAATTCTCCGGCTTTTTCATAACTCACTTTTAAAGTCTGCATGACCATTTTAGTGCCTCTATCCATAAGTTTATCATTGCTCAGCTGCATATCTACCATTCTGTTGCCTTTGACTCGTCCCAACTTTATCATGACTGTAGTGCTGATCATGTTAAGAACTAGTTTTTGAGCAGTACCAGATTTCATACGTGTGCTACCAGTTACGAATTCAGGTCCTACTACTACTTCAACAGGAAAATCTGCAACTTTTGCCAATGGCGAACCTTCGTTACAGCTTATGCATCCCGTGCTTATTCCTTTTTTTCGACAATCTGATAATCCATGTATCACATAAGGAGTAGTACCTGAAGCGGCAATACCAATTACAAAATCATTGGAATCGGGAAAGTGATCTGACAAATCTTTCCAAGCTAAAGCAATGTCATCTTCTGCAAATTCAACTGATTTCCTGATGGCTATATCTCCTCCAGCCATGATGCCAATTACCATGTCAGGTGGTACGCCATAAGTCGGAGGACACTCACTTGCATCTACTATTCCTAACCTCCCACTTGTCCCTGCACCAATATAGAAGAGCCTTCCACCTTTTGCCATTTTTTGATGTATAGCATCAATGAGCTCTGTAATTGCAGGAATTTTTTGCCTTATTGCAAGAGCGACTTTCTGATCCTCTTTATTGATATTAATCAATAAATCTGAAGTGGTCATTTTCTCTAAGTCATTGTATAGAGATTCGTGCTCAGTAGTTTTTGTGAATTCACTCATATTATTTGCTAAAATCTAGAATATGACCCATCGAATAACACATCCTACATCGAGGTTCGTATTTGTCTTTTTCTCCAATTACTACGGTATCTTTCTCTTCACTCAATCTATATGAATGAGTAGCTAGATTACCACAATGGGGGCAGATAGCATGAACTTTAGTAACATATTCTGCTACAGCCATAAGGTGAGGCATAGGACCAAATGGAATGCCTCTAAAGTCCAAATCAAGACCAGCTACAACAACTCTTTTTCCGGAAAGTGCCAATTTTTGAGCTATATCCACTAGTTCCATATCAAAAAATTGTCCCTCATCAATACCTACTACGTTAGTTCCTTGCTCTACATGTTGTAGTATTTCTTTACTGTGTTCTACAGCTATTGAGTCCTGAGCATTACTATCATGTGATACGACTTGTAAATCAGCATATCTGTCATCTTTTATTGGCTTAAAGCAAATGATGCTTTGATTGGCAATTTGAGCACGTTTAAGTCTACGTATTAATTCTTCAGATTTTCCTGAAAACATACATCCCGAAATGATTTCTAACCATCCACTACGCTGACCTCTATAACTGGGTTCTAAAAACATCTAGGGCAATTGAATAATTTTTATGATCTCTTTAAAGTTTTAAAACATAGGAATGGTATCTTAAGATAAAACCATCCAATAAACTCAACAAACAAAAAAACTAAAGGTAAGCGGCAATATGGATCTGGCAAAATCAAAAGTAGTACTTAAAAAAATAAATAGTCTTTATCAAAGTTTAGAGCTTGGTGATGAAATAAGCAAAATTGAGAAAGATCTTTTACTGGACTATGTAAAAGAGCTGTATGAATCTGTTTTAGACCTACCTTCTAAAAAAGGCAAAAAGCATAAGAAATCATTGGATCAAATTTCAAAAAAGAAAGAAAAACCGGAAACAGTATTTCAACCTATACCTGAAGCAAAAGTAGACCTCATAAAAAAACCAAAAAAATCAGTTTTAAGAGACGAGTTAGAAGAAGTGGATGCATCTTTTGATAATATAGAGCCTCATACTCCGACATCAAATGGTGTACAAGGTATTTTAGGATCAGCTGAACCTTCATCAACAACGGCAACATCATCAAATACATCTCCATCTGTTTCTGTAGCACCTGAAATCGAAAATCTTTTTGACTCTTCTGTTCTTGATAAGTCAGATTATAGATTTAGTCAGACTCCAATTTCTGATATTACAAAGGCTATGGGTATAAATGAAAAGCTACTGATGATAAATCTGCTTTTCAATAAAGATCAGCAGGACTTTAATTATGTGGCGTCTAAACTCAACTATTTCCACAACTTTGAAGAAGCAAGCAAATATCTTAAAACAGAGGTAGCTGCCAAGTACAAATGGAGTCATGTCGATAAAAAGGAGAAAGCTATCGAATTTATAAAATTGATAAAAAGAAAATACCTCTCTTAGGCATAGCGGAAGACATCAATATGAAGAAAGCTTTAATGACTTCTTTGAGAGTACCTATTTATTCAGTAGGCATCCTTTGGATGGTGCATCTCTTCACCATACTTTCTGGAATGAGATTGAGTATGTATGGAGTGTATCCGCGTTCCTTTAGTGGATTGAAAGGTATTTTTCTATCCCCATTTATACATGGAAGCATACATCATTTGTTTTCTAACTCGATACCACTCTTTGTGATGCTTTTCATGATCTTGTTTTTTTATAAAAGGGTTGCATTTAGTAGTATAATGCTCATTTATCTTCTTACGGGCATAGGAGTTTGGGCCTTTGCTCGTACTCATGTATATCACATAGGAGCTAGTGGAGTGGTATATGGTTTGGTTTCATTTGTATTTTGGACTGGAATTTTCAGAAGAAATTTAAAATCAGTTGTATTAGCACTTATTGTAACTACGCTTTATAGTGGTTACTTCTTGGGTGTGTTACCTAATCAACCAGGTATCTCATGGGAGAGCCATCTTATTGGAGGATTAGTGGGAATTCTCGTGGCATTTTTATTCAAGAATAGCATTGAAATAGACGAAAAAAAGAAAGATCCTTGGGCATCTGAAGGCCCTCCCGAATATTTTCTTCCAAGAGATGCTTTTGAAAAAACAAGAGAACAGCGTAGGAGAGAGCAATTAGATATCTAAAATCCTTCTCTGATAATATCATTCATCATTATTCTATTTTGTCTTTTCATACCTTTAGCATATGACTAAATTCCAATTTTTTAGAGCAAGAGTCGATCTTAGTCTTGTGGTATTCACTTTTCTAATATTCACTTTATTATACGATTCCGAATTATATGCACAAGATAGATTAAGGGATCATGGAATAGAATTAGGTGTGTTGAATACGGGACATTTTAATGCTATTACGGATGTGAAAGGATTAAAAGTAGGGCATACCACATTGATCAAAGGAAATGATATTCGAACCGGTGTGACTGCTATTATTCCGCATGATGGTAATATGTATCAGGAGAAGGTTCCAGCAGCCATTTATGTTGGAAATGGATATGGGAAATTAGCTGGTATCAGTCAAGTTAAAGAATTGGGAAATATAGAAGCTCCAATAATTCTTACCAATACGCTTAATGTTGCCACTGGAATGAATGCTATTATAACTCATACTTTAGATAAGGAAGGGAATGAAAATGTAAGGTCGGTTAACGCAGTAGTGGGAGAAACTAATGATGGATATCTCAATGATATTAGAGGTCGTCATGTTACAGAGGATGACGTTTTAGAGGCCTTGAAAAATGCTAAAAATGGCCCAGTACAAGAAGGAAATGTTGGTGCTGGGACTGGAACGATTTGCTTTGGATGGAAAGGAGGTATCGGCACCTCATCCAGAGTATTACCTAAATCATTGGGAGGGTATACAGTAGGTGTTCTAGTACAATCTAATTTTGGAGGAGTACTTCAGATTGGAGGAATTCCAGTAGGAGAGAAGCTTAACCAATATTACCTGAAAGATGAAATGGACGCTCAGGCTGATGGCTCCTGTATGATTGTTGTTATTACAGATGCTCCTATAGATGCCCGAAATATTGAGAGAATGGCTAAACGAGCTATGATGGGATTAGCCCGAACTGGTGGTATAGCATCTAATGGAAGTGGGGACTATGTTATAGCTTTATCAACTTCAGAAAAAG
This sequence comes from Saprospiraceae bacterium UBA7328, assembly GCA_002471345.1. Classification (GTDB taxonomy): domain Bacteria; phylum Bacteroidota; class Bacteroidia; order Chitinophagales; family Saprospiraceae; genus UBA7328. Next base: position 42,065 of record DKPS01000192.1, on the reverse strand, counting down.
TACGAATCACGAACAGTGAGCCTCAATCTCGAAAAATTGAACTCTTAAAGAACAATGCTATGTCTCCTTTATTCATGGCAACCATTGAAGCAACCGAAGAGGCCATATTGAATTCTCTTTTTGCAGCCAAAACAATGGAAGGTAGAGATGGTCATGTTATTAAGGAGTTACCGATCAATGACGTGAAGAATATAATTCATAAGAATTGATCATACAGTGTCCAGAAGGTCAACTCCTCACCGTCTCTGTGTTCATGCCTTGCTTACTAATCATCCACAAACCAATAAAAGTTAAAATCCCATTTAATGCAATGATCATACTTCCAAACTGAAACCCTCCTAACCATGACTGAGAGTTAGAGTTAATAATGTATGAAAGTAAAGGAGCCGCGATGCAGATCAGCAAAATCAATTTATCATTTGCAATTCTGTTAGTTATCATTCCGAAAGCAAATAGTCCAAGTAATGGGCCATATGTATAACCAGCATATACAAACAACTGATTGATAATAGCATCATTTCCTGTAGCCTTTACGCCTACGATCACTAGAAGAAGCAGAACAGAAAACCCTAAATGTACTTTTACTCGTGTTCGTTTTTTGTCCTCTTCAGAATTGTCTGAAGTTTTAAAATTCAAGAAATCTATACAAAAAGAAGTTGTAAGGGAAGTCAACGCAGAATCAGCACTAGAATATGCAGCTGCTATCAACCCTAATACGAATAGAATACCGATAGTCGGCCCTAAATATTCTAAGGCAATAGTAGGATATAAAAGATCAGTCGTGTCAGGCATAGGGACTCCTTTAGCATTGGCATAAACATAAAGAAGTGCCCCTAAAGAGAGAAAAAGAAGATTTGCAAAAATGAGAATAAAACTAAAAGTGAACATATTCTTTTGGGCATCCCCTAATGATTTGCATGTCAGGTTCTTTTGCATCATGTCCTGATCAAGTCCGGTCATGACGACTGCGATAAGCGCACCACTTATGAATTGTTTAAAGAAATTATTGGCATCTCCCCATCCTCCTTCAAAGAAAAACATCTTAGTATAACCCGCTTCTTTCATTTCTCCAATCAATCCTCCAAAGCTTAAATCTAATGCATTGGCGATACCAAAAATAGTAAGTACCACTGCCAGTATCATGCAAGTGGTCTGAATGGTATCCGTCCACACTATTGTCTTTATTCCTCCTCTATATGTATAGACCCAGATCAAGGCAATAGCAATAGCGACTGTTCCAGCAAAAGGGATCCCAAATCTATCCATCACAAATTTTTGAAGGACTATGGCCACTAAGTATAGTCGCAATGAAGCACCGACTACTCTAGAAATTAGAAAATAAAATGAGCCAGTTTTATATGCTACAATTCCATACCTGTCTTTTAGATATTCATAAATAGTAGTGAGATTCATCTTGTAGTACAGTGGCATCAGTATAAGAGCAATTATGGTATATCCCACCATATAACCAAATACCATCTGCATATAGCTGAAGTCCATATTAAGACCTTCTGCCCCTACAGCACCAGGGATAGATATGAGTGTGACTCCACTCAGTGTTGCTCCAATCATACCATAAGCCACAAGAAACCATGGAGAACTTCTGTTCGCTCTAAAGAAGGTATCATTAGAACTGTCCTTTCCAGTAAAATATGAAATGACAATTAATCCAACAAAATAGGCTATGATTACGGCTATAATTGTTCCAGCTGAAAGTGTATTCTCCATATTGCAAATATGGGCAATCGTATGATTGCAACAGATTCTAATTCAAACTTTTTAAGTTATGGCATTAGAATGGTGAGAAGTTCTTGCTAGCAGGCCTTAAACGTAGATCATTAAGTATGTAAATAAAATATATTAAAGCAATTGAAACTGCCAAATAAGATAAGGATTCGAGTGTTTCCCAATGTTTTACAACAATAGCCATAAATGCCCAGATAACCACAGCTGCATAGGGTAGGCTTCGATATTTTTTTACTACGAACCCAGCAATAATAGCTACTATTGGAAGAATAATATAAGACCACATGACTTCGGAAATTCCAAAGCCATTCCATTTATAAAAAGATAATGCAGAACTCACATTTAATACCGTCGCCAAAGTAATCCAAGCGAAATAAATACTGAATACTAATTTCTCAATCCAATAATTAAGAGGCTGCCCCTCTTGCTCGATTCTGATCAATTGCTCAGTTATCATGTACAAGGTAATAAGCATCCCCACTATAACTATAACTGAAAGTATAAGCCAACTATATGAGGCAAATGCAAGCCATACTCCGTTCAATATTACATTTATGGAATAAAGAACTCTGACTTTTTGCCATTGAATACTAGTTCTATCGCCTTGTTTCCACTGATAAAATGGGAATACGATCAAACCTAGATATATTATGCTCCAAATCGAAAAAGCATAACCAGCTGGTACTATTAAAGGATTCACATATGATGCAGTCTGACCTACTGGGCTATCCCCTAGATATCCAGAGGAACTCAATCCATAAAGGACAAACATGATAATAAAGCCTATGATAGCAAACAGGATAGTCTTGTCGTTTTTCATAATAGGGTAAACGGAAGAACAGCATGAAAGTTGAAATTAGTATTGAAGGAAGTCGCATTATTTCATATTGGGATGGACGAGATTGCAGATAAAATTAAGGTTGGCAATGTGTCTGCTGCGCAATGTGATAATATAATGGTACAGGGAAGTGATGTAATTTTATAAAAATGGCGCTCTAATATGATTTACCAGATCACTGATAAAACATACAAATAATTTCTTTAAAGAAACATGTACAAAAAAACTTTATAGGCTATACCACTCACTATAGCGAGACCTCAATTACTGGAAGTTTAGACTAACATTGTACCTTATTTGTACTCTCTAATTATAATGCATTGATTATAAAGTATTATTAATTTTTGGATTGCTGGAAGTATATCAATAACAGTGTGAAGATTATTTTTGCGTAACTACTCTCATTTGTGTAAATGAAAAGAGTAATTATTATTAGTCTTCATATTCATTTTAATCAATATAATTCTTATAGTTGTTCATTTCTCCCATTATTTCAATGTTTTTTCTATTCTAACTGAAGTATTATCCCCAACTTCAGTCTCAACTATGCAACCATTTGTTCTTAATAATTCCTTTTCACTAAAGAAAAACTAGTGTCACTATGATCCTCGATATTAACAATCTATCTAAAACTTATGCAAACGGCGTACAAGCACTCAAAAACGTAAACCTCTCCATACCTCAAGGTATGTTCGGTCTTTTAGGGCCAAATGGTGCTGGAAAATCTACATTGATGAGGACTATTGCTACTTTGCAAGAACCAGATGAAGGCACCATTAGACTAGGAGATATTGATGTGTTGACTCAGAAAGATAGGGTGAGAGAGATTTTGGGATACCTACCCCAAGAATTTGGAGTATATCCTCGTATAGGAGCAGAGACATTGCTCAATCATTTGGCAGTTCTTAAAGGAATAACTGACAATAGGGAACGAAAGGAAGTTGTACATGCTCTTCTTCATAAAACGAATCTATATGATCATCGGAAGAAGAACCTCGGAGGATATTCTGGAGGTATGAAGCAAAGATTTGGAATTGCACAGGCACTTCTAGCTAATCCACAACTGATCATAGTAGATGAACCCACAGCAGGTCTTGATCCTGCAGAAAGAAACCGATTCCTCAATTTACTGAGTGATCTTGGTGAAAATACAGTTGTAATCCTCTCTACCCATATTGTAGAAGATGTAAAAGAGTTATGCACTAACATGGCAGTGATTAATGAAGGCGAAGTATTACTCTCAGGCACTCCAACTGATGCACTTAAGAATATAAAAGGGAAAATTTGGAGACGTCAAGTCACAAAAGATGAACTCACTCAATATGAGTCCACTCTCAATGTTATTTCTAAAAAAAGAAGTGCTGGCAAACCTTTTATTCATGTCATGAGTGACTCTAAGCCAGATAGCGGTTTTACTGCTGTAACTCCTGATTTAGAAGATGTTTATTTCTCAGAGCTTTTTGGTAAAAAGGAGAAGGTCGCTTAAGCACTACTCCCATTTTTATTAAATAAGTAAAAATTCAAAAAGCATGTTAGAAATATTAAAATTTGAAATCAAATACAGGCTTAAAAGACCTGAAACGTATATATATTTTGCTATACTTTTTCTGATGTCATTTAGCGCTATCACCACTGATGTCATCCAAGTAGGTGGAGGTGCTGGACAGGTAAAAGAGAATGCTCCAACGACAATATCCTTTTTTCAGATTATACTGTCAGTCATTCCTGGATTAATACTGGCCTCATCGATAATGGGCCAGCCCATTTTGAGAGACTTTAACAATAATACAGCGTCTATGATGTTCACCGCTCCGATTACTAAAACTCAATATCTCGGAGGAAGATTTTTAGGATCACTTTTGGTAAACGTCCTCATTTTTACTGGAATATTTTTTGGTATGGCATTAGGATACTTAATGCCATGGATTGATCAAGAGAACCTCCTGCCTTATAATTTGGGGCATATGGTAAAGCCGTTCCTTGTCTACGTTTTACCTAACATTTTCATCATGTCTTGCCTCTTTTTTGCAAGTGGCACTTTGAGTAGAAAAATATTGGTGGTATACATTCAGGGCATATTTCTCTTCATCTTTTATGCTATTACTAGTGAACTTATGGAGAGTTGGGACAATCAAAATCTGGGGGCACTTCTTGACCCATTTGGGATAAATACGAATGGTCATGTCACTAGATATTGGACAGTAGCTGAACAAAATAGCCAAACAGTAGGACTCACTGGCTTAGTACTTTGGAATCGATTATTGTGGGTGGGAATTGCTTTAGTAGCATTGCTATTTACTTTTTGGAAATTCAATTTTAATCTTATCTCTGGAAAAGGTAAAAAAGTTAAGAAGGCAGAGGTGACAAGGGGATCATCAGATGTAATAGCCGCAGCAGTTGAAATACCTAAAGTAACTCAGTATTCAGGATTTGGGACCAGCTTAGAACAGATTACTAATCTTGCAGGGTTTTACTTCAAATGGCTTACTAATCAGTATACGTTTTTGGCATTAGTCATTGGTGGAATACTATTCACTGCTGCTGGTTTCTTCTTTGGGTTAGGAGGCATGTATGATGTAGATGTATATCCTTCTACTTATAGAGTTTTAGGGCTACTTTCTGATTTTAATATTTTCTTTTTCATCATAACTGTACTGTACTCAGGAGAATTGATATGGAAAGAAAGAGATGTAAAAATAAATCTCATATACGATGCTATGCCCTATACCAATTATGTATCACTAATTGGAAAATTTTTGGCACTTATTCTGGTATTTGTTGTTATGCTTTTTGCTTTAGGATTAGTGGGTATCACGGCGCAGACGATGATGGGATTTACTAATTATGAATTGCCTGTCTATTTCAAATCACTTTTCATAGATGACCTATCGAATTGGGTCTTGTTTGCTTTTTTAGGTTTTTTCATGCATACAATGGTCAATCACAAATTCATTGGTCATTCCATGATGGTGGTATTCTTTGTCGGCACACTAGTATTGAGCCAACTGGGATGGGAGCATAATATGTTAAATTTTGCCTCCGGATCATTAGGAAGGTATTCTGATATGAATGGGTTTGGACATTATTTCCAACCATTTAATTGGTTTAGTAGCTATTGGTTAGGTTTTGCATTAGTGCTTTTTACAATGGTCTTATTCTTTACAGTCAGGGGTGCTGAGACAGCACTGAAGACAAGATTCAAATTGGGGAGATTAAGATGGAATAAGGGAATGGCTATTCTTGCTTTGATGTCTTTATTTCTTTTTGGAGGAGCAGGTGCGTACATCTATTACAATACTAATATTCTTAATGAATATCAGAACTCAGATGATACCAATGCAGATCAAGCAGAATATGAAAAGTCTCTTAAAAAGTACGAAGGAGAACCTTTACTGAAAATAGTGGGTACTTATGTAGAAGTGGATGTCTTTCCTGAGAACAGAGATTTCGTGGCTAAAGGAAATTATATTCTTAAGAATAAGTCAGATCAACCTATTGACAAGTTATATCTCCAGTTACGATCGGAGAAAGAGATTCAAAGCAAAGTAGAATTCAATGTGCCTGTGGAAGTAGAAGAACAATGGGATAAATTCAAGTTTACTATATACAATCTTGTTTCTCCAATTGCACCTGGGGATAGTATTAAAATGGACTTTGTTACGAACTATAGTACAGTTGGATTTGTAGAAAGTGGATCTAATACAGAAGTTCTCCATAATGGTACATTTTTCAATAATACTTACTTCCCTACATTTGGGTATCAGAGCAGATTAGAATTAGGAGGTGATGATGATAGAAAGGACAATGACTTGCCAGAAAAGGAAAGAATGCGACCAAGAGATGATCCTCAGGCAATCACAGAAAACTTATTAGGCGGAACATCTGATCGTATTGATTTTGAAATAATAATGAGTACTTCACCTGAGCAAATAGCCATAGCACCGGGCTATCTTCAAAGGGAATGGGAAGAAGATGGAAGAAGATATTTTCATTACAAAATGGATGTTCCAATACTAAATTTCTATAGTATGGTATCTGCAGAATATGAAATCATAAGTGACAAATGGAGCGATGGTAACCAAGATGTTAATTTGGAAATCTATTACCATAAAGGGCATGATTATAATGTAGATAATATGCTAAAGAGCATGAAAAAATCTCTGGATTATTTCACTACTAACTTTAGTCCTTATCAGTACAGGCAGCTCCGTATAATGGAGTTTCCAAGATATAGATCATTTGCTCAATCATTTAGTAATACTGTGCCATTCAGTGAGGATATTGGGTTTATGTTAGATGTCGGTAAAGAAGATGTAGACATACCTTTCTATGTCACTGCTCATGAGATAGCTCATCAATGGTGGGCGCATCAGGTCACAGAAGCCGATGTACAGGGTAATGCCATGTCATCAGAAACTATGTCTCAATATTCTGCTTTGATGGTTATGAAGCAAGAGTTTAAACCAGAGATTATCCAGAAGTTTTTAGAATTAGAATTAGATAGATATCTAAGAGGCAGGGCAACTGAAAGCAAAAAAGAACAACCTTTGGATCATGTAGAAGGCCAAGGGTATATTCATTACAGAAAAGGTTCTTTGATTATGTATGCGTTACAAGATTATATCAGTGAGGATAGTGTAAATGTTGCACTGCGAAGGATCATTGATAAGTGGGCCTATAAAGAAGATCGATATATCACTTCTGATGTATATCTGGAGGAATTCAGAAAAGTTACACCTGATAGCCTCCAGTACATCGTATCGGATTTATTTGAAAAAATTACTCTCTTTGAGAATAGAACTAAAGAGGCTACATATGAAGAGCGAGATGGTAAGTACATTGTGAATATTGATGCGTCTTCTATAAAATATCAAGCAGACAGCTTAGGAAATGAGACTAAAATACCGGTTAACGACTGGATAGACATAGGAATATATACTCAAGATGAAGATGGAGAGGATAAGCTGATTTATTTGCAAAAACATAAAATTAATCAAGAGGAAATGACCTTTCAAGTTGTCGTAAATGAAAAGCCCACAAAGGCCGGAATAGATCCAATCAATATCCTTATAGATAGAAATCCGGATGATAATAGGAAGAGAGTAGTATTAGCAGAAGCGGATAGTGATTAAAGTCATTTGTCCTATATCGTTTACATGTAAAAAGGCATTCAGATTTCTGGATGCCTTTTTTTGTACTATAGTTTGATCAAAATTGTTGTTTTTGCGTTAGTATCTTTACACCAATAAAATTGTAATTATAGCTTCTCAATTTTCCTCCTTCCAGCATGTTCCTCGATTTTTCAAGAAAGTATGGAGTGCTTCACCACCTCTCTTTTTAATCAATATAATGGTAAGGATGCTCATGGCCTTCATGCCAGTGGCTATTCTATGGGTAGGAAAAGAGATTATTGATGCTGTCATTGCTTTAAGTCAAAGTGATACTTCTGATTATACCAAATTGTGGTGGTTGGTTGGAATAGAATTAGTACTGGCTGTTGGATCAGATTTGTTGGGAAGAGCTGCAACGCTATCTACTACATTAGTTGGCAGTTTGTATGCTAATGAGTCTTCTGTAGAGATCATAAAGAAAACAGGTCAGATGGAACTAAGTGACTTGGAAGATTCAGAATTTTATGACAAATTAGAAAGAGCACGACGACAGACATCTAATAGAATATCACTACTTTCTGATCTCCTTAGTCAGGCTCAAAGTTTAATTACGATAGCTTCATTGATAGTAGGTTTAATTGTTTTTGAACCGTTGTTGGTTCTATTATTAATTCTGGCTATCATTCCTTCATTGATCAATGAACTAAAGTTTACTAAGGAGTCATACGGATTGGCATTCAGATGGTCTCCAGAGCGTCGAGAACTAGATTATCTCAGATATGTTGGGGCCAGTGATGTAACTGCGAAAGAGATCAAACTGTTTGGATTATCTGATTACATCTCAGACCGATTCAAAATGCTATCTGATAAATATTATCTAGAAACTAGAAGTTTGGCCATAAGAAGATCAGCATGGGGCTCCTTATTTAATGTTTTGGGTAGTTTGGCCTACTATGGAGCTTATGTATTTATTTTATTGCGAGTCTTAGCGGGTATACTCACAGTAGGAGAGTTGACTTTTTTGGCAGGTTCATTCAATAGATTAAGAAATAGTTTACAACAGATTTTTGCTCGATTTTCCAAGATTACAGAGAGTTCAATGTATCTCAAGGACTACTTTGATTTCATGGATTTAAAAGTGCAAGAAATTGAAGATGGAAAAAGAGGATTGCCTCTTCCTAAAAGTCTTCATAACGGTTTTACTTTTGACAGGGTATCATTTAGATATCCCGGAGCTGAAAAAGATGTATTGACTGACTTGAGTTTTCACTTGAAATCTACTGAAAAATTGGCCTTGGTTGGGGAGAATGGGGCTGGGAAGACCACATTAATCAAATTGCTCTTAAGATTTTATGAACCAACATCAGGAAGAATTTTTTTAGACGGAATTGATATTAAGGAATATGATAAAGCTACATATCAGCAATTCTTTGGTGTCATTTTTCAAGACTTTTTCAAATACAATTTTTCTGCAAGAGACAATATTGCCGTTGGGCAGATTAGTCAAAAAGAAAAATTGGAGCTTATCAAATCAGCTGCGTCTCAGAGTCTTGCTAATGAAGTCATAGAAGAATTTTCTAATGGCTATGACCAACAATTGGGCAAAAGATTTAAAGACGGTGTAGATCTCTCTGGTGGACAATGGCAAAAAGTAGCATTAGCTCGAGCATATATGAAAGATGCGGAAGTTGTTATCCTTGATGAGCCAACATCAGCTTTAGATGCAAGAGCTGAGTATGAAGCATTTCAAAGGTTTATTGGACTGACACAAAATAAGACTGCTGTGATTATCTCACATAGATTTAGCACAGTTCGAATGGCAGATAGGATTCTAGTCCTTAAAGATGGCAAGTGTCATGAGATAGGAAGCCATGAGGAGCTTTTGGCTAATGAAGGATTATATGCAGAATTATTCAGCCTGCAAGCTGCGGGCTATCAATGATTTCAACATTCAATAAAGAGAATTCTATTTCCCTTTGAAGGTCTTACGATTCATCTCTTGTACAGCTTTTTCTATCCCTCTAGGAGACATTGGGTACATATCGATTATTTGTTTGAGCATCTGTGTAGTATAGCTCATATTCCAATACTTCTCTTGAGTAGGGTTGAGCCATGCTGTTCTTTTGAATTTCTCTTTGAGCCGACCCCAAAAGATCACTGACCGTTCATCTAGTTCGTAAGGTGCCATAGCAGCATCTCCTACTACAAAGACTCGATAGTTGGGATCGAGATCAAGAACTTTGTCAGTGTTCTCATACTTTGTCCTACGGTCATCGGTATAGATGACATCATAAACAGTATTATGAAAATATCGCAGTTCTAAATCATGAGCAAAACGAGTTTTCATCTTTCTGAATAAGGAGGTTACAGCTCTTACATAGGGATCCATGCTCCATCCTCCGTTATCTATCATCAAAAGAACCTGTAGCTTATCTGTGATTTTTTCTTTTTGAATGGGAAGAAAAAGTCCCCCTCTTTTTAGCCCTTTTTTTATTGTTATTGGAATATCTAATTCTTGAATGATGTCCTCTTCCTTTATTCCTTTTAGTGAGGCTAGGGCAGCATCTACATTATTATCAGAGAGAGTGCTATCAATGTCCACTGGGTAGAACTTTGGATCACCGATTACAGCTCTAGCCATTTTCCCTCCACCACTTCCACCTACTCGGATTCCGCCCTTTGCTGCACCATTATTCCCATATGGAGAAATACCTCCTTGACCTATCCAATGTGATCCGCCTTCATGCATTCCCTCTTGCTGCTTCATCACTTCTTCCATTCTTCGCCTCAGTTCTTCAAGGTCTATATCTTGATAATCTGCTGCTCTGTCAAGATGTCTTCTACCACTTTGTTCATCACTATCTTGGCCTTCATCTTTTTGTGTGGGATCATCCTTAGCAAGGATGTCTTTTCCATCTATTACCTTTTTGATATCATAAGTAGTTTCATGTACCTCATCTAGAAACTTGTTGATCTTTTCTTCTATTTCTAATGCTTCAAACTCTTCATCATCTTTATATTTTGACTTCCATCGTCCAAATGCATCAGAACGTGCTACGGCATTATTGAGTGGCTCACCAGGTGCTATTATAATCCCTAAAAAATAGTCATAATATGCTCTAGTAAAGGGGCCTAAACCTGTTGGTTCCTTTACGATAACACCCTTCATTACTTTATAGATGTCTCCCACAGTATTAACAAGACCCTTGTCCATACTCTTTCTTAAGAGTAGTAGTGATCTTACATCAGCCTTCACTCCGTACTTCTGACAGGTATGTGGGAAACTTTCGAACATTAGTTATAGCTTATAGGTCTACCTAAAACCTTATACTGCACTTTTTTCATATCATCTTCGGTCTTAATCAAAGCCCCTAATCCTTTGAGGTCATTAGCGCTGTCTATTCTTTGATTTTTGTCTAAAGTCTGTAGATATTTTAACCAATTCAAGAGCTCTCTTGTAGAAGGTGATCTATCCAATCCCAAATCCCTCAGTTTATAGAAAAGGCCCATTGCCGTATTTACCAGTTCTTGATCCGCAGAAGGATAATGTTTCAAGACAATTTGTCTCATTATGTCTGGTTCTGGAAATGTGATATAATGATAGATACATCTTCCCTTAAAAGCAGAAGGTAATTCTTGCTCTCTATTACTAGTTACCACAATAGCTGGCATGTCTTTTTCACTGATTGTAATTTCTCTGCCTGATTCAGGCATAACGAATTTTCTATGACTCAATGCATATAACAAGTCGTTTGGAAATTCCCTGGGTGCCTTATCTATCTCATCGATCAGAAGCACAGAGTTTGGAGTAGAGTATGCACTTGCCCCAGGACCCATAACGATATAATCATCCAACTTTTCTGTACTCCTACCACCAGTGCTTAACTTGGATTCCATTCCTTTCTCCTGCCGTTGTGCATTAAGAACTTCTATCTGTGAGTCTCTCAAGTATTTTACATGATCAAATCTTGCTACAAATTGTTCCACTGTACTCTTACTCCCTACAGGAAAAACGTGTAGATCAAGTCCTAAATCGGTAGAATACTGAAGGGGTAATTCTGTTTTCCCTGTGCCAGGCTCTCCTTCTATGAGTAAAGGCATACCCAATACTCTTGCCATGTGAAATGACTGTGCTAAATCTTCATCACATACATAATGCTGTGATCCTGTCCAATATGTTGTTTCTGCCATTTTGCGAAAGTATGAGATTTGGAAGTGTGAGGTGATTAAACGTGGACAAGTTTGTTTGAGATCTATTCTTAGTCCTTATCAATTGAATTCTTTATTACACTAATTTATTTTAAAAAAGCATGACCTAATACAGACTAGAAGGAACAAGGTTAAAATTTCACCATGAAAAATTTTTCACTATTGACTTGATCTTATCATGACATTTTTTTTCATACTTGAATTATCTTTTTTTTCAATTTTTCCTTGAGCACAATTTTCTTGTTTATTTAAATCTACTTTTAACTTTTCCAAAGGACCATTTGATATTTTCAGAACAGTATCCATATAATTAATAGCAGGTTGACTTAGTACTCTTGCTAGTGGTGGGGTGAGGTATTTAAACTTAGTGTTCTCAATAATTGGAGATAGTTTATCTCGGTTTTTGTCAATCTCCATTTTTATAGATTTGAGGTCAGACTCGTTAAATCTATTCATTTTGAAAAGTGAAGCCACATCATTTGCATTATAGTCATAGGGTAGATGCACTTTTATAAAATGTTTCCCATCACAGGTGTCTTTTGCAAAACTTTCTATTTTTTGTAAAAAATATCGAGGCACCATATCCATTGATACTTTTGTGTTCAAGATTGCTGCAATTTCACCAGATTCTGATATCTCATTGTTTTCAAAATCCTGTCTTTTAGACAAGCTGTGATGCACATAATCTGATCTAGAATTCATGACTTGTATAAAATAAACCGTCTTTGGCATTCTAAAGTCGGAGGAGTTGTTGAGATACTCATATATATCGATGATACTCATCATGCCAGAATTTTCATAATACCCTCCATCTACAAAGTGTCCTTTACCTTCAATTTTTGCTGCAGGACTAATTAATGGGAATCTATTAGAAGGTGAAAATGCTTCTGGATAAGTCAGGTTTGAATTTAATGAATCTATTATATCAGTGGCATCGTGAAATATATTGTGGAAATTACTTCCAAAATCAACGGAGCTGGCTAGCCCCCTTTTATGATGTGTTCCTGCACTATTTGATATGATTAAGGGGAATTTTTTAGTTCTAAAAATAGAAGCGTAATGAGCTCTGAAAGATTTTTCAATTATAGAGTCATTTATTGTTTGAGCATATTTTTTCATGGCACGTTTTGCCCTGTCATCTTTCCATTTACGGCCGAAGAAATGACTGCCAGGCCAATATTCACGTATCAAATCATAACCCAAAAAGTGTACCGTATCGACAGATAAATAATCTTGAGATATTACTTTATGGATCATTTGGTTTCTCTCATATTTATCATTGCTTTCATTATATATTGCGGCGAAAAAACCCTGACCTAGAGACCCTCCAGATACACCAGAAATGGCAATAGTCTTATCGAGGATGTTTTTACCATTTAGGTCTGTTAACTCATTGAGTAAGAGCATGTTCCAAGCATTTGCTTTCAGGCCTCCTCCATAAGCTGAAATAAAATAAGCAGTATCTCTGCCTGTTGAATCAAATCGATTATTCAATTCATGGATGAATTCGGGTTCAGAAACAGAATTATACTTGTCATTTGCATTTTCAAGTTGATGCAAGTCATTTCCAAACCATATTGTATTAGCTATACTCCACAGAATAAATGTCAAGAAGAATAAAGGTATACCTCGAGTGTAAAGTCTTGGGTAATTGAATTTTCTGATTTGTGAATTTTCTGATTTGTAACTGTGGTACATCCAAAGTTTAGTAGGTAATATGATAGCACCATAGTACAAAAGAAGATAGCTAAGAATAATTACCAAAGTGCTTATAGATGAAGGAATATAATGAGCCCACATAACAACACCAAAGGCAAATAAACCAATTCCAACAATGGTCATAATAAATATGGTATGATCTCCAATCCAGATGTTAAAATGCTGAAGTTTGTATGTTTTGAATCTCACAAATTTTCGGAAAAGTCTATAACAGGTAAATTTGATGAAGTCAAAACTTAAAACAATAGGAAAGATCCATATCCCTGAATCATTCCAACCATTAGAACAAACAAAAAGTGCTACGATCCTAAATATCCAAGAGGCCAAGAAGACAAGCCCTAATACATATCTAATTCTTTGAATATTCTTTAAATTCGGATCGTACTGACCCGAAATACCTGACTTTATTTTTTCAGATAAGCGCTTTTTCCAAAGAGTAACAATGAAAAAAAGTAGGAATATTACAAAGACACAAATTAGGGTGAAGTCAAGGGCATGTTTTGTTTCAGAAAAATTCACCTCATCTATAATGGTAAAACAGAGGTAGCCCATAGCTAGAAATAGCATTGCTCCAAGCACATATCGAGTCCACTCAAATACCTTTTTGATTGGGAAGTCAAAATCTTCTGTATAAGTGATAAACCCCAAACCAGTCTTTCTTTCTATACCATATAGCGGCTTTTGAAGCCATTTTGGCAAGGCACAATAATCAATTTTCCATCTTGTATTTCGAATCTCTTTACCCTCAGCAATATTCCTATTTCTCAACATTTCAATGTACACGGGATAATGAGAAAGTGCCATACTAAGTCCATCCAAAAGGACAAATAGGAAAAGTAGATTTACCCATCTACCATCTAATAAATTAATCAGAAGGGCATCACCCTGGCCAGTACCAGCCAAGATTAGTATGATGACTAGAGTAACAAGACTAATCCATGAATGGTATAATGAGGACTTGAGGTGGGCGAGAAAACTGACTAGAGCATTCATTTATTTGATTTTGGGGTTTGTGTTATTTCATGGGAGATTAACTTTCATTTACTCTATTCTTTTTAATAAGATGAATGATTTTAAAAATACGACTTAGATTATCAAAAAAATCAAATCAGGGTTTGAATTCATTAACCTCTAGAAATTCTTGATTGATGTTAAACTAGGCAAAATCAGCTAGAAAAGTAGGATTGTGAATTATCCAACTACAATTGATTCTCATTAGAGTGTAAAATTATTCCCAGTGCTTGATAAAAGCTATGACTATACCTGAATGGTAATAATTTGACAATTCATTTGGCATGCAATTCTTAAGGTTCAAAGTTTACATTCTTTAGATGAATCTTCAAAATTTCTAATGAAGAATGAGGAAAACAAGATGTTGGGTTTCGGCTATTAGAATTTGGATTGGTTTTTTCAATCAAAGCCTATTGCGGCGCGCCTAATTTCTTTCCCCAATACCTTAATATTCCCTGCACACTTCCTATAGCACTATTACTGTCCTCATAATCTTTAATCTGCTTTACAGATAGTCCTTCTGCTTTTAACCTGTCCATAGTATATCTTTTGAACTCTTGCACCGTTTGATTCAGATCTGTTTGATTCTGAAAGTAGGGAAGCAAAAATTCCGCATATTCTTTGAGCGTTTTCTTAAGTTTTTTCATATGACCTATAAGATCACCTGTAACTTTTCCAATGTGTGTGATATAATAAGTGTCTATTTCTTGGATGGCTAACACTTTATCAATAGAATTGGTCCAATCCTCAATATTAATATCAGGAGGAGGACATGGAGGAATGACAACTCCATTTTCAAAGCAAATTCCTGCTAGATCCCCTGCAAAGAGATGATTGTTTAGTTGCCATGCAATATGATGTTTAGCATGTCCTGGCGAATGAATGGACTTGAAATCTAAACCGAGGATATTGATGACTTCACCATCTTCTACTATTACCAGCTGATCAGCAGGGATAGGTTTAAGAGTGCCCCACAAATAGTCCATTAGATCGCCATAGATCATTGTTGCTGATTTTAGCAGTTTGGAGGGGTCATTCATATGATTATAACCGAAAGGATGTAGATATACAGTTGCTCCGTTTTCAGCGAAACACCAAGCGGCACCTGCATGATCTAAGTGAATATGAGTAAGTAGAACATGCTGGATGTCCTTCCAATCAAATCCTAATTCCGAAATCTTCAACTTTACATTCTCCAATGTGGAATGAGCACTAGTTTCTACAAGAACAAGTCCTTTAGAACTTTCAACTAAAAAAGTAGCAATTGGTAGTGGACCGTGATATTGAGTATCTATTATGTGAATCTTGTAATCTGTCATTTCTTTTATTATTCCGACAATTATATAATAATACTTGCACAAAATGTAGAATGGGAGGCTGACCTGCAATTTGTTTGAAAATTCTTAGACCATATATAAATCAAACTTTATAGTAATTTTGCTCCGCAAATTAATCTCAGATGAATAAATTACTCGCCTTTTGTGTGGTGATCATAGTCAGTTCGTGTAATTGTAACAATGGACAATCATCTAAAAGTACTTTTGAGAAAGTTGATATAGAGGCTATTCTTAGCCAAAAAGAAAATCTTCTTCCTGAAATGTGTGATATTGTATCATTAAAAGATCTTGCTCAAATTTTCAAATTAGACGAATCTGAGATTATAAAAAGGAATACCACACCTTCAGAATCTAATCCAAAACAAAGAACATGCTTTTTTAAATGGGAGGACCCAAATTATCCTAATACAGCTATAATGGTTCAAGCCCTTCGTAATCCACTTGGTGATGAATATCCTAATTATATTGTTGAAATTATGAATACTAAAAGGCAGAATGGAGAGAATACAATGAATGGTGATGGACCTAACTTATTTTCAGATATAGAAAGTATGGCAGATGAGGCTATATATAATGCAGATATTGGAAAATACTTTTGGAGATTTTCGGACAAGGTATTATTTCATTTAGCGTTCAATACTAATCACTCAAATTCGGAGCAGCTTGAAATGGCTACGAAATTGGGGGATAAAATGATAGAAAATTATTTAGAGTTATAAAATATTCGAAGGTATGAAATTCAGGAAAACTCAGATTTTTTTTCTCCTTATCTCGCTGTTTATGATATCCTGTGATGGGGTGAAAAATAATAAAGATGGCAAAGCAGGATTTGAGAAAAGTCTAATTGAAGGGGTGGATATAAATGCAAAATTGGCTGCAAGGTCTAATTTGCTTGAGGACATGAGTCAGTTGGTTCCTCTTCAGAATATTGCAGATGCTTTAGGCCTAGAAGTTTCTCAGCTAAAAAAAGTACCGAGTAGGGCGGCAAATTCTAATACTTGTTTTTTCAAATGGGAAGATCCAAATTTCCCCAACACAGGAATAATGATGCAAGTTAAAACCAACCCTTATCCTAGTGATCTTCCTAATTGGGCAATGGTGACTATGAATAGACTAAGAGCAAATGGAGAAAATGGACTAGTTGAGGATAATTATAGATACAAAGAGTTGCCAGGTATGGCTACCGAAGGTCTTTATAATGCTGATATAGGTAAGTACTATTGGAGATTTTCTGACGAGGTAATTCTTTTTTTGGCTTTTAATACTATGCATGAACAAGATGAGCAGATAAAAATAGCCAACAATTTGGGAGCCCAAATGATTAAAAATTACTTGGATATTTGAATGTTATCATAATTTGATTGAGAAATTTACTCTGCATTCAAAAGAGTATCAATTAGAAGATCAATGTCCTCCTCCTTTTGATACATCGCAAATGAGATCCGTATCCCATTGAGATTATGAGAAGACATACCTCTGACATCTATACCATTCTTATTAAATAGACTTTCTTTCAGATCATTGACATCAGTCCCAATTTTTTCAATTGTCAGGATATGATGACTTTGATCTTGTCCTAGAGGCGTTTTAATTTTGAACTGAGGATGATCTTTTAGTCGAGATAAAAATCGCTTTTTCAAGTCTAATGTACGGGCCATGATGCTTTTTAACCCTATCATTTTGTGAAATTGAATTGCTGCACCCATACCTAATACATCGGGAAGATTTCTCGTATTATAATCATCAATTTTAGATATTCCGTCCTTATCGTAATTGTAGTTTGCAATGAAAGGTTTAAGCCATTTTTGGCTTTCTTTTCTTGCATAGAAAAGCGCTACACCTTTTGGAGAAAAAAGCCATTTGTGACCAGAGGCGGTAAAATAATCACAACCAATTTTTTTGACATCACATGGATATGCTCCAAGTGACTGCGCGCCATCAATGAGGGTTAAGATATTTTTTTCACTCGCAATAGCACAAATTTCCTTTACTGGTAATATCATGCCATTAGTGTTAGTAATATGTACCATAGATATTGCCTTTGTCCTAGGCGAAATCACTTTCTTATATGTTTCTACTATTTCCTGAGGGTCATCTGGAGTTAGAGGCAATATTGGTCTAATTATTTTTATCCCCTTTTTTTCTTGGTGAAAGAGCCAAGGCGATACTCCTGTACGATGTTCATGATCCCCTACAATCACTTCATCGCCAGGTTTAAGATTTAGACTAGACGCTATTACATTCATTCCTTCTGTGGTGTTATGAATGATGGCTATCTCATCGGATTCCGCATTAATAAATTTCGCAGCCTCGATTCTTACTTCATTGATTTGATCTTTCCACCCACCCCACATATACTTTGATGGAAAGGACTCGAGAGTACGACTATATTCCTCTCTTGCCTCAATCACTGACAGAGGAGAAGACCCCAATGAAGCGTTATTAAAATATCTTATACCATTTGCAAAATTGAACTGGGATTGAATTAATTGCCAATACTTATCAGGATTTTCATTGGCTATGTTTAGAGCTATTTTAAATTTGTCATCTACTGTGAGCTTTTGAAATAATGATCTGGGTACTGTAGCAACCCCTAGTCCTAAAATAGCATTGCGTATCGCTTTTCTTCTATTTATCATACTTGAAAAATAAGAATATTAGCGATAACAAAATTGTTCAATACTTCGGATCTAAGAGGTAAATCACCTAGGTGGGTGACAATAGGTCTCCAGATTTAGCTCAGTTTTGGGATTTAAAAATGTTTATTGTTTTTATCTTAAGCCTGAATGCTCTGTTGCTATGAAATGGATAATTATTTTTTTTGTTCTTCACTTTCCTATTCTTCTATTATCACAAAACCCACGTATTGATTCACTCAATCAAACTATCTCTATAGCAGAAGATAGGTTTGAGAAAGCTGAATTGTCAATAGAACTAGCTTTAGAATGGAGGGAAGTTTCTTCAGATTCATCACTGTCCTACTTTAAAAAGGCTTCTTTCTTATTTGATACATTATCTCACTCAATTCTTAGCACGAAATACTACTACCACCAAGCAGAAGTGTGTCTAGATATTGGAATGCATGATCACGCATTGATGTTCCTAGATAACGCAATGAATGATAGTGTTACTGATACTAGTGACATCTCTATTCCAGACATATTAGATAAGAAAGCTGATGTGAAAATTAGAAACGGAGAATATTCAGATGCTACGGAGCTTCTTATGAATGTTGTTCCTATTTTTCAAAGAATTGATGACAAAGCTGGCCTGAGCGGCGCATACAATAGCCTTGGAACGGTTATGGAAAGGTCAAAGCAACTGGACAAAGCTCTGGAATACTATGAAAAGGCATATCAAGCAGGAATGGAGGCGGGTACATTGAGACCTGCTCATGGTTATCTCGCTAATATGGCTATAACCCATAGTATGAAGGGTGAACACGAGAAAGCAATTCCTCTGCTTGAAAAAGTTTTAGATTTTACAAAAACTAGGAATGAAAATAGACTTGAAGCACTAGCTAGTGGAAACTTAGGAAGGGTTTATGTATTCCTCAAAGAATTTGGAAAAGCGGAAGTCTTAATTTTGAGGTCATTACAACTTTTCAAAACAATGGGCCATAATCGGGGTGCAGCTGCTGCATCGAGTCAATTGTCTCTTGTTTACTTAACTCAAGGAAAAAATCATGAGATTATTGATTTATTAAAGCCTCAATATGAGTTTGTAAAAGAGCAAAATTTTGTAAAATTTCAAGAGCATATTGCTGATAATTTGAGGAAGGCATATAAGAATTTAGAAGATTATGAGAATGCTCTCTTTTTCACTGAAGAGTTAAGCTCTATTAAAGATTCTACTGTGACAAAGGAAATGGCACAGACAGTAAATGATGCAGAAACAAAATATCAAGCTAAAGAAAAGGAGGCTCAAATTGAGAGACTAGCTTTTGAGGATAAGATCAATCGAATTAGAATCAATCAACAGCAATTTGGTTTATGGGGCTTTGCTATAGTTATTGCTCTTTTATCTTATTTTTTTTTCAGAATATATAGTCAAAAAAGAGAAATTGATAAACAGCACAAAGAGAAAGAAGTCTTACTTAAAGAAATCCATCATCGAGTAAAAAACAATTTGCAAGTAATTTCAAGCCTTCTCAAATTACAGTCCAAAAATGTCACTGATACGGCTACCCAAAAAGTACTTGCAGAAGGTCAAAGTAGAGTCAGGTCTATGGCTCTGATACATCAGAACTTGTATCAGGAAGATAACCTTACTGGTATACATATGCCATCTTACCTCAAAGAGTTAAGCGAAGAGTTGGTAGAAAACTATAATCAGAATAGCCAGAGTATTTCGTTGAAGCTGGATTTGGAGGATATTTATTTGGATGTTGATACTGTCGTTCCAATTGGTTTGATAATCAATGAATTGGTGACAAACTCCCTCAAATATGCTTTTAAGAATGTATCAAACCCAGAAATATCATTGATTCTAAAAAAAGAATCTGATAGACTTCGGCTCATGGTTTCAGATAATGGAACTGGTTTTAATCCAAAAAATATTAATAAGAAAAGCTTAGGGATGAGACTTATTCATTCTTTTGCCAAAAGATTAAAGGCAGATTTTGTTTTGGACGGTTCGAATGGAACAATAGCTAATTTTCTCATCAAAGATTATTCTTGATCATTGGAAAATTATAGAATTCTCATTGTAGAAGATGAAGTCCTCATCGCAGAAGATATTAGAATTAGCTTAAATGAGCTAGGGTACGATATAAGTGATATTTGCTACGATAGTGAAAATGCTATGGATTCTATTTACAAATCTAGACCTGACATGGTCATCCTAGACATTAATATTAGAGGCAGTAAAAATGGCATTGAGATAGCAGAAATTATAAATGAAAAATACCAAATTCCATTTATTTTCCTGACCTCCTTGAGCGATAGGGACACATTGGAGAAAGCTAAAAAGACTCGACCAAAAGGTTATCTGACTAAACCATTTAAAGATAAAGATTTACTTACCACTATAGAGATGGCTATATATAACCATAGCCAGGAAATGAATCAAAAGAATATTACAAAAGTGCATGTTGACGCAGTAGCTCAACCAAACTTGAGTGATAAAGAGTATGAGGTTCTACTGGATATAATCAGTGGATGTAACAATAGTCAGATAGCTTCAAATCACTTCATCTCAATCAACACTGTAAAAACTCATGTCAAAAGAATATTTCAAAAAATCAATGTGACAGATCGTGTGACTCTTGTGAAGAAAATTTTAAGCTAAAGGAATCATTTGACATCTCTTAGAATTCTCAATCTTGAATTCATCAAATTTTAAATATCACCCACATGGGTGACATTCTAGTATTTCCCAATAATTCATTTTTGAAGTACTTATTCGTGTTATCAATGAATGAAGAAAGTGACAAGTCTGAAGAGTTAGAATTATCTGATTCTCTTAATTACATCATGTCTGAAATGGTATTAGATATGTCAGTTTGGATAGATCAAAAAACAAAAAAACTAAAGGAATGAAACATGCCGAAAAAATCACAAAAAGAGAACTAGAAGTGCTAAGACTAATCTCACATGAATACACCACTTCAGAGATAGCTCACAAACTATTTATCAGTAATCATACTGCCACTAGTCATCGGAAAAATTTGCTTTCTAAAATGAAAGTTAAAAATACAGCAGGTCTAGTGAGAAAGGCATTTCTAGCTAACCTTCTTACTTTACAATTAGTCCTTTTCTTCTGCTTTTCATCTATCATGTCCCCACTTTTTGGTCAAACACCTCTTTTAGATGTTGATGGCACTGCGAAAATTGATGGATTGTTACAATTAGGCCACCATGATGATAGCACATCTCTTTTCATTGGATATCTCAGTGGGTATTCCTCTCACATGGGGCATGATAATACTTTTGTTGGTTTTAAATCTGGAGAAATGAATTCGTCTGGCATGCAAAATTCGATTTATGGTTCATTCTCAGGTCAGGATAATACATCTGGTTTTCAGAATTCCTTTTTTGGATACAAGAGTGGAAACCGAAATACCATTGGTGACAGAAACTCCTTCTTTGGATCCCAAGCTGGAAATAGGAATACCTCAGGCAGATTAAATACTTTTATAGGATATCTTAGTGGTTTTTTGCATGAGAGTGGTATAGACAACTCATTTCTAGGAGCCCAATCCGGAAATAGTAGAAAGAATGGAACAAGAAATACATTTCTTGGTGCAAGTGCAGATGTCTCAGAATCCTTTTTACCAGATTCAATTGACAGAGCAATCGCTATTGGTTATAATGCCCAAGTTGGGTGTCATAATTGCGCTGTCATAGGAGGTACAGGTGTGGATTCAGTAAATGTTGGTATAGGCACATCAATTCCCCAAAAGAAATTGCACGTAGTAGGAGATGTGTTAATAGAAGGAAACTTGAGTGCTGTAAATGACTCTGATTCTACCTCTACTTATTGGGGCTTTTTAGCTGGAGATAGTATCAATACTGGGGAGCTTACCAATACTTTTTTTGGCTCTCTTGCTGGAGCCTCCAACAAATCAGGGTTTTCCAATAGTTTTTTTGGTCAAACTGCTGGAATGTCAAATCAAAGTGGAAGGAGTAATTCTTTCTTCGGTCATGAAAGTGGTATGCTTAATACTTCTGGAAAATGGAATTCTTTTTTTGGTGAAAGTTCAGGACTGAATAATAGTGAAGGAGATTATAATGTGTTTCTCGGATATAGTTCAGGAAAAGGCAATAAAACTGGTAATTATAATACCACAATAGGATATGATGCAGATTTGGAATTTGATTCTCTAGAATACGCCATTGCTATAGGTTCTCGGGCAAATGTTGAATGTGATAATTGTGCAGTCATAGGAGGTATTGATGAATACGCTGTTAATTTAGGTATTGGTACTGCTTCTCCTGAACAGAGGCTTTATGTAGTAGGAGAGAGCAAAATTGTAGGAACTCTAGATCTTGCAGAAAGCATTGATTCTACCTCACTCATTATAGGCAGAAAAGCAGGAGTGCACGGTGATTTTTCTTCTGTTCGTAATAACACATTTACAGGTTATCGTGCGGGAATGAATAATGTGATAGGGGAAGATAATACTTACTATGGATCAAATACCGGAGTCACTAATACTGATGATAACAATTCCTTTTTTGGATCTTCAGCAGGGCTCTCTTCACAAGGGGGTAATAACACTTATATCGGAGCTTCTGCAGGTTTCCTATCTTTAAGTGGTGAATACAATACTTTCATAGGCTCTGGAGCTGGGGTAATAAATGTGAGAGGTGATAATAATGTCTTTATTGGGGCTAATGCAGGAATGAATGTTGTAACAGATTCTCTAGACAATGCTATTGCTATAGGAAGGAATGCAAAAGTAGATTGCTCTGATTGCGCCGTTGTGGGGAATTCTTCTACAAATCTTGGAATTGGTACTCAATCACCTCAAGCTACAATTCACTCAAAAACTACAGCAACAGATACTAAACAGCAGCTTTTACTTGAAGAAACAACTCAAGACGGATCGGTTAGAATAAAATTTTTAAATGCAAATGTTGATACGAATTCATGGTCTATTGGAACTAAACCACTAGCAGATGGGAACTCAGCGACTGCGGTTATGAATTTTTTATATTCAGAAGGAGGTAATCCCACAAGTGCACTCAAGTTATTTGGTGATGGAAATGCAACACTTACAGGTACATTGACTGAAAATAGTGACATTAGATTGAAAACGAATATTAACCTACTTGCTCAAGTCTTACCTAAGCTTTTACTACTTAATGGATATAGCTATAATTGGAAAAACAAATCTCTGTCAAATGAAAGCCAAATTGGCCTAATGGCTCAAGAGGTAGAATCACTATTTCCAGAACTAATCAGAGAAAATCCAGATGGCCATTTGGCAGTAAGTTATACCCGTTTTGTTCCTCTTTTGATAGAAGGAATGAAAGAGCAGCAAAATACGATCGAAAAACAACAGAAAATGATTGAAACTCTATTAGTTAATCAGAAGAAGATTCTAGAACGGATAGTAAAACATTAAAGAATCTTAAAATCTGATTTTTATAAAAAGTCATTTATGTAAAACAGCTAACTTGCACATCCTTATCTAAATAAGAGTAATGTCAGTAGCAAAAGCAGAAATAAAACGAGTAACTACTCATGTGTTGAGAGGTATGAAGTCAAGAGGTGAAAAGATATCAATGCTCACGGCCTATGACTTTTCGATGGCAAGAATATTAGATGATGCTGGAGTTGAAGTTTTGCTCGTAGGAGATTCTGCATCTAATGTGATGGCTGGGCATGAAACAACTTTACCAATAACGTTGGATCAAATGATTTATCATGCCCAATCTGTAATTCGAGGAGTCAACCGTGCTTTTGTAATCGTAGACTTACCATTTGGTACTTATCAGGGCAATTCAACTAAAGCTCTTGAATCAGCCATCAGAATAATGAAAGAATCTGGTGCACATGGTGTGAAGCTCGAAGGTGGAAGTGAAATTGTAGAATCCATTGAACGTATACTATCTGCAGGGATTCCGGTAATGGGACATTTAGGACTAACTCCTCAATCTATCTACAAATTTGGAACATATACCGTAAGAGCAAAAGGGGAGGAGGAAGCTAAAAAGTTGAGATCGGATGCTCACTTATTGGAGGAAAAAGGATGTATGGGTATTGTATTAGAAAAGATTCCTGCAAAATTAGCTAAAGAGGTAACAGAAAGCGTAAATATTCCAACAATAGGAATAGGAGCAGGAATGCATACTGATGGACAAGTGCTAGTCACTCATGACTTATTAGGCATCACGAAAGATTTTAATCCTCGATTTCTTAGAAGGTATTTGGAACTATATAAAGCCATAAAAGGTGCTGCAGAGCAATATGTCGCAGATGTGAAAAGTTCTGATTTTCCAAATGAAAAAGAACAATACTAGGACTTTATTACGATGAGAAAGTTATTTCTAATAATGACTCTAATCTTTATCCTTTTCTGTGGAGGAGTGTATTATCTGTATACTTCATTATGGGGACCAGGAGTAAATAATACATCAGATTACGAGATGTTTATCCCCACTGGAGCGTCTTATGAAGATGTCAACAATCATTTACTAGGCGAACAAATAATTAAAAACTCATTTTTATTTGACGTTTTAGCTGGTCAAATGAACTATAAAAAGGATCAGGTCAAATCAGGAAGGTTTATTATAAAGCCAAATACAAGCATGAGAGATCTGATTTCAAAATTAAGGTCTGGAAATCAAGATCCAATAGATATAACTTTTAATAATATTCGAACTATTGATGAGTTAGCAGGTAGGGTAGGACGACAAATAGAACCTGATTCCTTAAGTCTTCTGAATGTCTTACTATCTGAGCAAAACGTAGAAGGATTAGGGCTTACAGAGGAGTCAGTTGCTACGCTTTATATTCCAAATACTTATCAAGTTTATTGGGATATGACCCCTCAAGAATTTGTAGATAGGATGATCAAAGAACATGAAAAATTTTGGTCATCTAAGAATAGAAAAGAGAAAGCATCAGAATTAGGTTTTACTCCTCAGGAAGTAACCATCTTAGCCTCTATTTTACAGAAAGAGAGTAATTTGAGATCAGAACAACCCATCATAGCTGGACTATATCTTAATCGAATTAAACTTGGAATGCCATTACAAGCAGATCCTACTGTGGTATTTGCTATTGGTGATTTTACAATACAGAGAGTATTAAATAAGCAGCTTTTATTTGAATCTCCATATAATACCTATCTCAATCAAGGCTTACCTCCAGGCCCTATATGTATTCCAGAGTCAACAGCTATTGATGCAGTACTAAATGCTGATGACCATAAATATCTCTACATGTGTGCAAAACCAGGTTATAACGAAGAGCATTTATTTGCAAATGATCTAGTTGATCATAATAAGAACGCCAGGATTTATCATAGATGGCTTAGTAGAGAAGGGATAATGCGATAATGTCCTGAAAGAAAGCCGCCTATGATTCTTACCATAAATAAGAATTGATCACTTTTTGAAACTATCGATTTTATTCAAAGGTAAAAAGGTTGAATTATGTTCTCATACCAATGCCTAATGGACTATCAGGAGTACTATCAGGTCTTCTTCCCTGTATTATAGACAATGACACATTTTTAAGTCTTGGCAAAACATACTTCCCAAAAAGTTCACATTCATTGGCATGAGGATATCCTGAAAAGATAAATGCCCTGATACCTAGATCCATATATCTGTCAATCTTTTCAACTATTTGATCAGGATTACCTACTAAAGCCGCTCCACATCCTGACCTAGCACGCCCTATCCCTGTCCAAAGATGGTCTTCTACAAATCCATCTAAGTCCGATTTGGATCGCATCTCACTTTGTCTTGCCACTCCAAGTGAAGCACTATCTAAGGCTCTTCCTCTGATCTCAGTTCCCTTGTCTTCATCGATATACTTCATTAGTGATTTTGCGGCAATTTTAGCTTCGTTTTCAGTCTGACGGACTATGACATGTACTCTCAAACCGAAATCTACTGCTCTATTATAATTTCTAGCTTTATTACTCATGTTTCTCATAAGTTCTGAAAGGCGTTCTTCAGTTTCTGGCCACATGAGATATACGTCGCAATGTTCTGCACATAATTCAACTCCAGATGGCGAATATCCTCCAAAATAGAGTAGAGGCCCTCCATTTTGTTGATAGGTTTTTACTGGTGCAGTATTGTCTAATTTGATTTTGTAAAATTCTCCTTCGAACTGGATATGGTCTTGGGTCCACCCTTGCTTTAGGATTTCAATGACTTCTCTTGATCTTTGATAACGAGATTCTGAAGAAAGGTTTTCTCCAGGTAGATTTGAGGAAATAATGTTGATGGTCAATCGCCCTTCTAAGATGTGATCGAGAGTAGCAATAGCTCTGCCTAGCATAGGAGGATGCACTTCTCCACATCTTATAGCTGCAAGAAGGTTTATATTTTTCGTAAGTGGGGCCACTGCTGAAGCAAATGTCATAGTGTCTTGCCCTACTTGATAAGAACTGGGACATAAGATGTTTTTAAAGCCCAATTTGTCCGCTTTGAGAACAACATTTGATGTATTAGACCAATTGCTTTTAAATTGTGGATCGTGATGGCCTAAAAACCTATCATCACCATTACAAAGAGGTGCAAACCACGCTATTTCTGCACCATGGACATCTTTGGATCTAAAATTCATAATTACTTTTTCAGCTATAATATTGATGACAAGTGTAAGGGATTATAATTGGATGCTAGGTCATATAGGTTAAAGAATGCCTTTAAATTGAGTTCAATCCACTTCTTAATGTGTAAAGTTCATGTCACATTAAAGTAAATTTAATGTTAACAAAATGGTTATTTGTTTGCGTATTGTTTACATTGAGTTAACATTAAAAATTAGATTATTTGTATCCGAAGAATTACATATTAATATTATTTATATGTATTTTCCACTTCTCTCTACTTTCTACTGGCTTGTTACATACTGAGAGTAATGACTTCATAGATGAAGATAAGCATTCACATTTCTCTGCTATTCAATTTGAATTAGTAGATGGACTTATTGTTATACCAGCTTCTGTAGATGGCGTACATGGAGATTATATCTTTGATACAGGTGCTCCTAACACGTTAATAAATCAAAATGTGATTAACGGTGAGTTCACGCTTTGGACAGCAAATGGAGATTTAAAAAGTAAGGAACTATCTCTACAAAATTTTAAATGTGGAGACATAAAAAAAAGAAAATTAGAGGCATGGGCAGTAAATCTCTCATTTGTTGAGGATGTTATTCAAAGGCCATTAGCTGGAATAATTGGAGCAGATGTACTTCTAGATCATAAGGTTTTAGTTGATTATGAAAATAGTCAACTGATATTAATGTCGTCAGATACGAAGAATTTGACAATACCCCCAGCGGAATACAACATAGTGAGCTTGCCATTCTTATTAGATCACGGCCAAATAGCAGTTGTAGAGGCAGTTGTGAAAGGAAAAATAAGCAATTTAGTTTTTGATACAGGTGCAGGAGTAAGTGTACTTCACTCAAACATATTAACTGGCCAAGAACAGCAAAAAGAATTACTTGCAAATCATGATATTGTACTCAATCAGGTTAGAATCCAAAATGTAAGCTTTATTTCAAAATCTATCGATGACCTGAATAAGATTACCTCTCGAAAAATTGATGGTATCCTTAGTGTTTCTTCATTGAATGCTTCAAAGGTTCTTCTTGACTATGGTAGTTCTAAGATTCATGTATTTTGGAAAAAGAAGCAATCATAATATCAAATAAGTTTATTCTATTTCTCAGACTAGAAGCCTTTTCAGATTCGACACCTAAATTAAGTTAGCTATCTTTAGTTGGTAATCGGCTCAAAAGATGAAAATCTTTGAAATGAAAAAAGGTATCCAACTATTAATTTTGATCTTTGCCTTGGTGGCTGTTAAGTCGAATGGACAAAACAGAGAGATATCAAAGAAACAAATCAGAAAGCTATCAAAAATTCACCTCTTTTCTGGTAAGAAGGCCTATTCAGAGTCATTTTTGAAAGGGATCAGAGGAGATAGTCTATCACTTTATACTCCTCTATATCATGAACAATCTGGTTTATTCTATACTCCTTCAAAAGTTGATTTTAATAATTTTGATAGAGCTACAATTATTAATAAGCGATCAAGAATCAGAAATGTCGTAGTTGCTGCCACAACATTAGGTGTTGCTTCTTTCTTTGCTACCAAAGCCATTGCAAAGGCTGGACCAGGGCGAAGGTTTGTTGCACCAGGAATAGATCCAAGAGTAAACCGTCCATTAAATAGTGGAAATATTGAAGGGATAATGGCAGGTGTTATCGGTGCTGGACTTGGAATGTTAATAGGTGAAAAATTCTTCAAAAAAAATATCAATTTCAATGAAGATCGGAGGAAGGCTAAGAGGATAATAAGGTCTCATATAAGACGATGATTTATTGGCCAATCATTCTTCACAACCACCAATCTGGGCAATGAACTGTCCACCATACAAAACTGAAAATCCTTCATTTAGTAAAATTTCTTGGCCTGCATCATAGGTAACTATTGTAGCTGAATCTAAATCTGAATCACTCATGATCTGATTACTGGCTTGAAAGTAGCCTACCATACCCACAGTGAAATCAGTATCAATCATCTCATTTTCTAAGCAAAAGTCATCACAAAGTTCAGGTGCTCCGCCATCGATCCATCTTTGGAGTTTATCAAGATCGGATTGAGTCATAGGACTTGATGATCTGGCATTCATTTGTGGGGCGCCTATGGCAGTACCACATCCATTATATTCACTAATTGTGATGACACTTACTAAATTATTTCCAGTTTTAAGATTAGGTCCACAAATGATTCCTCCCATTGAGAAATAATCATAATTGATTAGGCTAAGTCCTCCAGCACTTGCCTCTATGTGGCATCCATTGCAGCTCGTAGTGAAGAGTCCACTTACATCATCCCATCCCAATTCGCCACTATCACAGTCATCATCCGTATTATCGACATAGCCTTGTGGCTTTTCACATGATAAAACCATAGAACTACTACTACCTTTACCGTCTCCATCAGCATCTATGTACCAAGTTGCCTTTCCAGGGCCATTACATAGTCCACAGTCATCGATCACTCCATGACATAGTGCATTATTTACATTGAATTGTATTTCTCCTAGCGACGCACAACTGCCTCCTCCATGAGTGCTTTGGACTGTAATGAGTATTTTTTTAATATACTCACTTTGAAAGTTAGGGCCCATGAAACCTTGATAATTTTCTGTCTCAGGGGCTTGGGCGAATGTATATGAACCCAATTCTGTCCATGTATTTCCGTCCAAAGAGTAATCAATGATTACATCTTTTAGGCCTGTGGAACTTTCTCCAACTCTATTTGCATTCCAAATATAACTGGTGTCTATATAGTGATTATCTATGAATTCATAAAGTATCCAATGCGTATTTCCTCTAATAGGGTTTGGGTTTGTAGAAGTTTGACATGACACCCAACTTTTAGCCCATTGGTTACCATTATCTACACATTGCGCAGTTAAGCTTTCCGTTGTGATCAGTACTAAAACCAGTATGATATATGCTATTCTCAACATTTTTATCATTTATACGGTGAACATCCCTAATGGCATTTCTGACGGTGTGGGTGTCCAGAAGTTTCCAATATTCGGTAGTACGTTGTAAAGATCTCCTGTGGAAGCTCCCATCCACAATGCCAATTCTGCAAATAATTCATCACAGGAAGTTGTAGGAATGATTCGTCCTTTTCCGGAATCCCAAGGGTTATCTAAATATAAGTCTGGATAGGTTCCATAAACCTTTTTACCAGAAACCCCACCGCCAATAACTAGTGAGTGTCCACCCCAAGCATGATCGGAGCCATTGCCATTAGATACAAGTTTACGTGCAAAATCTGAAGCAGTGAAAATTACTACATCGTCTTGCATACCTAATTCTGTGAGCGCAGTATAAAATGACCCTATAGCGGTATCTAGCTGAGTCATTAGATTGCCATGGTCTGTTATATTATTGTCATGATTATCATATCCTCCCTGCTGAACAAAAAAGGTTTGATTAGTCATGTCTAATTGATCTTTAGCGGCTATTACCTTGGTGACCATTTCTAATCTGTCCGAAAGACTATCATCTCCAAAAGGAGTTGTAAATGGAGTGCCATTTGCCAATGCTGCCGCGAATTGAATAGAGCTGTTTTTACTATTACTTATCGATCCTGCATATGCTTTTTCTAGTACATTTTGATAACTAGATTCAAGAATGTTATCAAGTGTTTCTCTTTTGAGAGTGTTATAAAAATTATCGTTGCTTGACCCATTTATACTTACGCTTCCTCCTCCGCTAGGTTCTATAGCATATTCTGTAATAATATTTCCTCTTTGAAAAGTATTAACCCCATTAAGAGAAATATTCATTGATATATCCGTATTCATGTTGTTTGTATACAGAATATCTGCTAACCGTCCTCCCCATCCATTCGCATTTCGATCTTGGGGAATGGATGTTTGCCAATGTAGCCTTTGATCCGAATGTGAAAAGAGCCCTACTGGATTATTTTCGTTATTCTTAAATTGTGCTACTGTAGTGGGCTCGACTAGTGCTCCTACATTAGCTACAAAGGCGGCCTTTTCTGTTTCAAAAAGAGTTTGTATATTTTCTAGATTTGGGTGTAGACCTAATACTTTACCAATACTATTTATCGGATTTATGGGTCTCAAAGTTTCTTTTTCAATAGCTAAATTGGTTCTTACTGTCGCATACTCAAGATGCTCTGCGTCTCCTTTTGGAACCAACATATTATAACTGTCATTCCCACCAGATAACATGATGCAAACCAAAGCTTTGTAATTTCCAGCTTTAGGTGCATAAACAGATTTATTAGCTGCTACTGCGGCATTAATCAACCCGAGATTTGTTATTCCCGATAGGAGAGAAGTGGCCCCTACAGATGCGCAGCCCAATCCCAGTTGATTTAAAAACCCTCTTCGAGTATGGTTGTGTGACATTTTTCTGGGCTTTATTTTTGAATCATATAATTAGGTGACATCATAATAAAGTATAAAGCATCATTAACCCCATCCTCAGCGTCATAAGAACCAGAGTTTGCATCAAACTGTATAATTGCATCCGCAATGATTGTCTTGATATTACTATCTAGTTGCCCTCTGCACAGGACAAGATCCATACGATCTAAAACTGCACTTATTCCTTGGCTATTATATAGAGCAATTTCATCACTGAGATCCAGATATGGATCATCATCATTATCGTTTTCTAATTTGGCGGTGGTTTGATTAATTTTTGTTCTATTTCTAAAAGGCCTGATTTTGATAGCATTTTCTATAAGATTAATATAGTGAATGCTTGATGTGGAATGCAAGATTTGAAATTCTGGTGAAACGAGTTCTGCTGGAGCTACAACCTGATCCTCTGCATAAAATGGAGTGAAGAAATTAAAAACTGAAGGAGATCCAAAAAAGCCCTGTTCTACTTTAGAAATTAATTGAGACAATTCTCTCCACCAAAACTTCCCAGAGTCAGAATTGATATTAAAACCTAAAAATAAGTTTGTGAATCGTTCTATAGGTTGAATCAGTTTACCTCCTGTGGTATCAGCTGCAGTGCCACATTCTATTGCTTCTGGGTCAAGGAAAATAGCTTTGATAACGGCTGTCATATCTCCCCTTACACCACTACCATTGTTGTTAAATGCTGTAGCTACCCTGTTCACATATTCCGGTGTCGGGTTAGATTTCACCATATGCTGAATTAATCTTTTACCGATGAATGGTCCGACATTGGGATGGTTAAAAAGTATATCTAAAGCTTGATTGATATCCTCTGTCCCCGTCTGACCTGAAGGGATAGTATCCCCAGTACACATCACTTTTATACCCGGTTCATGCTCTTCGTCATACATAATCATAGGTAATGTGAGGTCGTACTGATTGAAGCCTCTTCCAAAAATTAACTCTGATCCAGCCTTCTCTGGATATCTAAGTAGATCATAGGCTCCTCCAGATAGCCCTGTGAATACTTTAGCTAATTCTTGTACATGATCTATTGAGTAGGTGGAAGTAGTCTCGCCATTTGCGTTTTTTTTTACAGTGCCATCATTGTTGAGTTCCAATAACCCGATTGAAAAAAGTTGCATGACTTCTCTGGCATAGTTTTCATCAGGGAATGTGCCTTTAACTAAATCTGTTTTCTTGTTTTGAAAGTGACTGAGATAAACTCCCATTGCCGGGTGCATAGTTACATTTTGAAGCAGGTCTCTATAGTTTCCGAAAGCGCCAAGATACAGTACATCATAATAGCTGCTCACGGCAAAACCTCTTTTATTAAATTGACTATTATTCATGGACATAACAAGAATTTGGCTCAATGCTAAAGCCACTCTTTGTCTTAATGCATCCTCAGAAGTGAATAATTTTTGATAAAAGGCGAAATCCATATAATCTCGCCTTCGTGAAGAATCTGCCAAACTACCATCTCCAACGAGAGTCATTTGATAGGTGACAGTATCCCATATATCACGATACAAAGTAAAATAAGATGAGGGCGATTCATTGATCTGATTATCTATCCAAGTACTTATTCCATTATTAGTTACATCCAAAATCTCCTCATAATCTGCTCCTAAAGTTGCCTGACTTAAAAACCTGGAAGCACCAACAGTATCTGGTATGATATTGCTTCCTATAATGGAATGCGTAGCAGTATCATTTGGCTGATGACTGCTTGAGGTAACTTTCAAACCCACATTGTGACCATTGCCCAGATAATCATCATAGATCTGTGCATCTATATGTGAGCAAGTAGAAAGTGTAATTAATATTATAATGTACTTATTGTAGGACATTAGAGTAAAGGTTATTTCATATTTCTGAAGTAATAAGGAACATTATTCTGTTTTGTACTCAATTTTCATAAAGTTTAATTTTTAGGGTATGCAGGTATCATATTGAAGAGACACGTAAAATTTATTCTGGACGAAATTCTTTCTATCATTATTTATGCAAGAAAGTAAGGATTGAGGCCATTTTTATAGTGGTTTCTCCCCGAAATGAAATTTTTGTATTAGGGTAATCATTAATATTTAGAGGTCTTAGTTAGAAATCGACCCTTAAATCATATCAGTATGATGTAAATAAATCCCCATCATCATATAATTTTCGAGCATGATCAAAACCTTCCTGCCACCATTGTTTCATCTGTGGCGGATCAAATAAGAATGAATAGTCTGTAAGGAGACGAGGGGTATAAATAAAATTGACATGAACTGTGTCGTCATATACACTTTGCAAGTGACCAATGTATACATCATGCCTACCTATGCGATAGTGCATGAATTCTAATGTTCGCATAATTACATCAAAAGCATTTTTAGTGCTTCTTGGTTCAGGTATACTGTACTTGGGATTAAGTACTATTACATCTACTTCTGTAGCTCCAGCATTTATTGCTTCTTCCACGGGTACCAAACTGCCGAATCCTCCATCTGCATATTCATATCCATTCTTGTCTACTATTCCCATAAATGGTACAAAACTGGCACTTGTCCACATCCATTCCATATAGTCTTCGTAAGTACAGTCTGAAGCATATTTGTATTCTACGATATTGCGAGTAAGATTAGATACAGAGGCAATTACTTTCTTGCCACTATGTTGAATTCTATCAAAGTGGGCTCGAGGGATAGTGTTTTTTATAGTTTTAAGGAGCGTTTTATGTTCACCAAAAGTTTTTTTACCTCTTAGAAACATCCTCAATATATTGGAGTGGTTCATTTTGGTTCGGAAAGCGCCGTCTTTGGTTCGCATTACTCTGAAAGGACAAACACTATAGATGTCTTTGTTCGTCACATTGGAGAAAGCATATTTAATAGCATCCACTTCTCCTATAGCCAATTGAGGAACCAAAAGACTCCCTGTTGAGGTGCCAATTAAAATATCATATTTGAGCTTTAGTTCATTAATCAGAAACTCTGAAACACCCCCTGCAAATGCTCCCTTACTTCCTCCACCTGATATAACCAATGCTCGCATATGACTTTTACTAATGAGACGCAAAGAAAGGCATTAGGTCTCAACTGGTCATTATAGTAAGGTTACAAAGAGATATTGAATCTGTTTCTTCTATGAGGACTTCTGAGAATTTATATGTGATTTCAGTTCTGCTATTTCACTTGATCCAATTTTACAGCATCCACCTATGATATCAGCGCCCAATTTTCTCCAAAGATCTACATGGTTTTTTAATGCAAACTTCTCATTATTTGCATACCACTTTTTACCCTTACTATCATAGTATCCTCCAGAATTCGGGTAAATAATAATGTGTTTTTCTTTGGTATATTCTTTAAGAGATGCTATAATTCCAGGTACAAAGTCTGGAGGAATACAATTCGCTCCAATAGCGAAAAAAGATGGGTGGTCAGCAAAGAGATTTGCAACTTTGGATATTGGAGTGCCGTCTGAAATATGTTGATCATCTTTGCATGAGAAGGACACCCAGCATGGTTTATCGCAATTCATAGTTAACTCAGCAATTACTTCAGCTTCTATTTTATCTGGAATAGTCTCAAATGCGATTATATCGGCTACTGATTTATCGAATATTTCTAGCCTCTCTTGATGAAACTCTTTTAAGTCATTGAAACTCAATCCATAATTGCCTCTATATTCAGAGCCGTCAGCTTTATAAGCACCATATGGACCTATGCTAGCAACAATATAAACATCTTCTTCTTTTCCTTTTTCTTTATAATATGCTTCTCTTGTCTCTTTGACAAGAATGATACTTTTGTTCAATAGGGCTTTTGCTTCCTTCTTTGAATATCCATTTTCTATTAAACCAGGAATACTTGCCTGATAACTAGCTGAGGCGATACATTGAGCACCTGCTCTCATATAATTAAGATGTACATTCTTTATTGCTTGAACATGAGAATCAAGTAGACGGGCTGTCCATAATTTATGATTGAGATCGCAACCCTGATTTTCTAATTCATTCGATAAACCTCCATCAATAACTAATGGAAATTTGATATTTAATCTTTGCTGAATATTCACTTTGGATATATTGAATAGAAAAAAATCTGTTATTCAAATTAGGGTCAAGCCATATCTTATCTCGGGGCCATTCTTATTGCACCATCAAGTCTTATGACTTCACCATTAAGCATTGGATTTGTTACTATAGATTCAACCATTTTACCATACTCATCAGGCTTTCCAAGTCGTGAAGGAAAAGGTACTTGGCTTTCTAATGATGCAATTGCTTCTTCAGGAAGACCATTAAATAGTGGGGTCATAAATAATCCAGGTGCAATGGTCATACATCTTATTCCCGATCTTGCTAAATCTCTAGCAGTAGGCAAGGTCATTCCAACGATTCCTCCTTTAGATGCCGAATAAGCGACTTGACCTACCTGTCCATCAAAAGCTGCAACACTAGCAGTATTGATAATAACACCCCTCTCTCCATTTTGGTCTGGATCATTGTTTTGCATGATTTCGGCGCATAAACGAAGTACATTGAAAGTGCCAATCAGATTGACTTTTATGACTTTTTCAAAAGTCGCAAGATCATGTGCACCATTCTTGTTTACTGTTTTTTGA
This sequence comes from Saprospiraceae bacterium UBA7328, assembly GCA_002471345.1. GTDB lineage: Bacteria > Bacteroidota > Bacteroidia > Chitinophagales > Saprospiraceae > UBA7328. The sequence goes on along the minus strand of DKPS01000192.1, from coordinate 5,871 downwards.
CCTGATCCTATTCCTGCACAATTCACACAAATATGTACAGTTCCAAATTCTTTGACTGCTCTGGAAAGAGCTTCTTTAACCTGACTTTCACTAGTGACATCAGTTTTATCAAATAGGACATTTTCCTTTCCCAATCCTTCTACTAATGCTTTGCCTCTATCAAGATTAAGATCCATCACAAGCACTTTTGCTCCTTTATTTACCAGATTTTTGGTTGTAGCTTCACCCAAGCCTGAAGCTCCTCCTGTGACAATGGCTACTTTTCCTTCTATATCCATAGATTTTTCTTTTTATTTTATTCAGTGATATTCCAAGATTTCAGTACCTGCTCTGTGTCTTCTCCTGCGGCTCTAGATCCAAAAAGCACTTCACTTTCTGTTCTGCTGAATCTTGGAGCTGGTGCGGGTTGTGTCATCCCATCTACTTTGACATAGGTTTTACGAGCCACATTATGTGGATGTTTTTGAGATTCTATAAAATCCAATACGGGTGCAAAACATACATCTGTACCTTCCATTATGTCACACCATTCTTTCTGCGTTTTAGTTAGCAACACTTCTGCAATTTTTTCTTTCATTTCTGGCCATTTGCCTTGATCCATTTGATTTTTAAAATATTCCTTGTCAAGGCCTGCCTTTTCTATAAGTAGAGAATAGAACTGAGGCTCAATTGAGCCTATGGACACATATTTATCATCTTTAGTTTTGTAAGTATCGTAAAAATGTGCAGCTGAGTCAAGAAGATTGGAGCCTCTTTTTGAAGACCAGATTCCCATGGCGTGAAGAGAATTAATCATAGCCATTAGGACAGCTGATCCATCGGTCATCGCAGCATCCACAACTTGTCCTTTACCAGATTTTTGAGCTTCAAGAAGAGCTGCTAGTATGCCAGTCACTAAAAACATACCGCCTCCACCAAAATCACCTACCAAATTTAGAGGTGGTACAGGATTCTCATTTGGTCTTCCTGTTGCATAAAGTGCTCCCGTTATTGATATATAATTAATGTCATGCCCTGCTGCATGAGCAAGTGGCCCAGTTTGGCCCCATCCTGTCATACGGCCATATATGAGTTTAGGGTTTTTAGACATGCATTCATCAGGTCCTATACCTAATCGCTCCATGACTCCAGGTCGAAACCCTTCAAAAAGTACATCTGCCTTTTCTACTAGTTTCAGTAGAGTATTTATCCCCTCTGGGCTTTTAAGATTCAATACTATCGACTTTTTGCCTCGTCTACTACAGTCAGGTAACCTAATTCCTTTTTCATCTTTTTTTCTCTCTATAGTTATGACTTCTGCTCCCATGTCAGCTAATAACATTCCAGCAAATGGTCCCGGTCCAATCCCAGCCATTTCAATAACCTTTATTCCTTTAAGTGGCCCCATATTTCAAATTTTTAAGATTTATTTTATAAATCTAAGCACTGACAATTAGAGATCGGACATCAGCTATGATTTCTTTAACTAGTTCTGATTTCTGATAATTATTAGCATTTTTATCTGCTCAAAGTGATGTGAAAAATGACTTGCTCTCTGTACATTCACCATTCAAATGAGTATGGACAAAAAGGGGCTCCTTATAGGTATTTCATTTTTTATCATCTATGTAGTGTGGGGCTCTACATACCTAGTGCTGACCTATGTGATAGAAGAGATTCCGCCATATCTTACCGCCTTTCTTAGATTTTTTATTGCAGCCATTATTCTTCTTTTGATTTCCTTGGCTTTCCGCCAATTCAAAGATATTGATATTAGAAAAGTCAAAAATTCCATGCTGGCTGGTACGATGATGCTTGGTATTGGTTCTGGAGTCACTTCATGGGTCTTGCAATATTTAGATTCTGGATTTACTGCGTTACTAATTTCAGCACAGCCACTTTTGGTGGTTTTTATGATGTGGATATCAGACAAAAAGAAGCCATCAAGTCAAGTGTTTTTTGGAGTTGCTCTTGGGATAATTGGTATCTATCTTTTGGTAAGTCAAAATGGAATACTAGCTGATCCAGATCAGTGGTTTGCTATTTTGGCAATTGTAGGGTGTCTTTTTTCATGGGGCATAGGCAGTATTTTTATTAGTAAAGCTGATATGCCCAAATCATTTTTAGTAAATACATTCATTCAGTTTACTTCTGGATCTCTCTTTACGCTTATCATGAGTTTTATGTTTGATGATTTATCAAATGTAAATCTCTTTAATCTCAGTGAATTCACATACTATGCAATGTTGTATTTGGCTATTTTCGGAAGTGTTGTAGCTTTTCTTTCCTTCACATTTTTGCTTAAAAATGTGACCCCCGATAAAGTCTCAACGGCTACATATGTGAATCCAATTATTGCTCTGTTATTAGGTTGGTGGTTTAGAGATGAATTGGTAACTATACAATCATTGATAGCTGCATTGATCATGCTGACTGGAGTTGTTCTAATTAACTTCAAGCTAAAAGCTGTCAGAAAAAGCCTCTATTATCGGCTGCCTAAACGGAAAAGGAATGTATAGTTCTATCAGATGAAAATTTTGCAAATATGTAAGAAAGTGCCTTGGCCACTTCATGATGGCGAAGCGATTGCTGTATACGCTATGGCGAAAGGGCTGGTATTGCAGGGGAATGAGGTGTCTCTGTTAGCAATGAATACTATTAAGCATGAAAAGCAAGAAGCTAGTATTTCTAATCATTTGAATTATTACTCGTCAGTCAGATTTGTTTCTGTAGATAACAGAATTGGTGTTAAGGGCATTTTTTCTAACCTTTTATTATCTAGAAACCCAATTCATGTAGACCGTTTGATATCTGATGATTTTGAGGGAGAGTTGATATCAGTAGTACAAGAGACGAATTTTGATATTATCCTTATGGAGACTATATTTTCTTCTCATTGTCTTGATACTCTAAGGTTAGTTTCTAATTCAAAATTGATAATTAGAAATCACAATGTTGAGCATCTAATTTGGAAAAGATTAAGCAATCTTCTTCCTACATGGAAAAGTTGGTACTACCACTCTCAAGCTCATAGATTAAAACGCTATGAAAAAAGGCAATTGGAAAAGGCTGATTTAATAATCCCGCTTAGCGTTGAAGACGAGAGAGGAATAAGAGATATAGGCGTGAAAACAAAATCCAAAGTTGTACCAATTGGATTGGATCTTGATGATTACAAAATCCAAGATAGCGTAGATGAGAGGGATATTTTTAAAATATGCTTTATCGGATCTTTAGATTGGGAGCCGAATTTACAAGGATTGAGTTGGTTCATAGATGAAGTTTGGTCTAGAGTAAATTCTTCGAATTTGAAGAATAGAGTAGAGCTCCATATTGCTGGAAAGCATATGCCTAATCGATTAAGAGAGCTCAGCCTGAATGGGATTGTAATTCATCAAGAAGTTTCAGATGCCATTTCATTTATTAATAACCACAGTGCGATGATTGTTCCTTTATTTGCTGGTAGTGGTCAGCGTGTAAAAATCTTACAAGCATTGGCTCTTGGTAAGATAGTATTGAGCTCTACAATTGGGATAGAGGGTATTCATGCTGAAAATGAAAGGCACTTTTTAAAATGCAACACAAAAGAAGATTTCTTCAAAGGCATAGAAGAAATTGTTGATGGCAAGATAGTTTTGTCAAAGTCGAATATTAGAGAAAAAGTGCAGACTCATTATGACTTAATTGAATTGGGAAAACAGGTAAATAAAGCATTGCAGAAAATAATAGACTAATTAATATGTTAAATTTATACATGAAGTAAATTTATAATATGTTTTAGTGTTAGCTTTGTGTATCACTTTGGCACCAGACTTCACTCAATAACGCTTCGAAAAATAAAGCTTAACTAGATCCTTTCGGATTTGGACTATTTCATTCTAAGGGGGTTTAAATGGCGTAAAAACCAGACGTAATCATCGTTCATTAATTTGAGCGATGATTTTTTATTTTCCAACTATCTCAAAGTTTCTCTCTATTTGAGTACCGCTTTGATCAATACAAAGTAAAGCATAACCCCCTGCTTGTCCATCGAATGACATGGTGTGAAAATCTTTTGTTGCCCCCAAATATTCACCATTCAGATACCAAAACACTTCTACTTTTGGGTCGCTATGTTCCAATTGCGCAACAATTTTTTGTCGATTTGAATTGAAGTCTCTTGGTATATAAATGCGTTCTGAAGGGCTTGGATAAGTGAGTTCCATTTCTTCACTTGTTTTTGTGAAAATTTCGCACTCTGGGTGACGAGATGGAAAATCTGCAATATTTCCATTTAAACGTTTATAATATTTAGATACTAGAGGTGAAAATTTGAAATAGGATACTTTTTGCGCCTTATCCATGTCATAGCATAAGCGATTTACAGCATATTTTTTGGTGGAGTCTGTCAAGACCGAGATATGATGATGACAGACATCAGACTGAAATGTGGATTTACTCACCCATTCTTTTATCTGGTCATTACAATGTACTGAAGGAAGCATGCCAGAGCCCTTGCACAGGACTACTTGATCCATATCATCATAAGGAATAGCCCACCATCCATCTTCCATAGAAATTCGATCGAATGCGTCAAAGAGAATATTGCCAGCTGTAGATACTCCTACGATTTCGTCGCGTCCTTCTCCATCTGCATTCCCTACCCATACTCCAATAGTGTATTGAGGATGAACTCCGATTGCCCAAGCATCTCTGTGTCCATAACTTGTACCCGTTTTCCATGCTATTTCATTGGAGGATGGAAAGACATCCCAACCGCCATGTGTACCTGGTCTGAGTACTTTTTTCATAGCATCAAATGTGTGATAAATGCTCGATGCTGAAAATGACTGTTTTGGATGCCGTGAGAGACGAGGAGTATTTCTTTTATTTTTAGAAGGATTCAAAATAATCTGGGATTTAGGATAAAGGCTAGAACTATATTTTCCTCTGAAGTTATCATAATCAAAAAGCTGTCTACCCATATGTGAATAAGCAGTTGTGAGTTGATCTAGCCTTACTTCCGCACCACCAAGGATGAGAGAAAGTCCATAATGATTTGCACTTTTGTTGATAGTGGTTAATCCAATATTATTCAATTCTCTTCGGAATTTATCTACACCGTATTCTTGAAGAAGGAGAACAAAAGGGACGTTAAGAGATTGGCTTAATGCTACAGATACAGGAAGGATACCAGCAAAATTGTCATTATAGTTTTTGGGATTGAATCCATCTATGAAGATGGGTATATCTTGAACAAAGGAATGGGGAGCCATGAAACCTTGGTCTATCATTGAGGCATATAGAAAAGGTTTGAGAATGCTTCCACTACTCCGTGGAGCAGAGACCATATCTACTGAAGCTTCTTCTGTTGTAGAAGGAATATTACCTGAATAAGCTATTACTTCTTGAGTTTGTGTATTTATAATAAATACTGCAGCATTATGTATGGATTTTTGAGATAATAGTCCATAATGATAATCTAACAAGTCATTCATCCTTTTTTGTAACCTTCCATCTAATGTTGTTCTAATTCTTCCTGTATTACTTTCCTTTTTTGCTTTTGCTAGAAGGTGAGGTGTATGATGAGGAATAGGAAAGTGACCATAGTTTAGGTCTTCTGATAAAGAAAGTTCTAATTCAATATGATCAATGAAATTAGAATCGTAAAGCTTTTGAAGAAGTTGATTTCTTTTCTTTATTAGTTTGTCAGCATTACGATCCATTCGTATCAATGATGGGGCATTTGGTAATACACATAGTGTTGACATTTGGGCCCAGCTTAACTCATTGGGACTTTTATTGTAATACTTTCTTGAAGCTGTCTCTAATCCTACTACATTGCCACCAAAAGGAGCATGAGCTGCATAAAATTGTAGAATTTCTTTTTTAGAAAATTGTGCTTCTAATCTC
>DKPS01000244.1 GCA_002471345.1 Saprospiraceae bacterium UBA7328 | reverse complement strand
TAAATCAATGACTTATAGGGTATTTTTGTGGTACCTCCAGGAATCGAACCAGGGACACAAGGATTTTAAGTCCTTTGCTCTACCAACTGAGCTAAGGTACCTCCTTCCCATTTTTTTAAACGGGTAAGCAAAGTTATGTGCTTTTTTGTTTCTTGCAAATGAAAACCGTACTAATTCAGATTTTTATGAAATCATTTAATACTACTATCGATTCTCCTTTTGGAAACATTGTTATCAGTGCCTCTGATATAGGGGTTACTGGAGTCAAAATGATACAATCAAGTCAGAGTGAAAACAATAGAAATGAATGGTCTAATAAAGGAGCAGAACAGTTAAGACAATACTTTGCAAAGGAAAGAACCTCTTTTGATTTGGTCTATGACTTTACTGGATATACTGACTTTTATAAATCTGTATGGAAAGAGCTTTTATCAATTCCTTATGGGCAGACTTGTTCTTATTTAGACATTGCAAAGGCTCTAAATAATCCAAAATCTGTGAGAGCTGTCGGAATGGCAAATGGGAAGAATCCTGTCGGAATTATTATACCATGTCACCGTATAATCGGCGCAGATGGAAGTCTTACGGGATATGCTCAAGGTTTAGAAATGAAGAAATGGCTCTTAGAGTTTGAGGGCGCTATTCAGCCTGAAATTCAAATGAGCCTATTTTAAGAAACACTCTAATAGTATTGTATAAGTCCTTCATCCATAAAACTGTAGTACCCTTCTTCAGAAACTATCAAGTGGTCATTTACTGTGATATCAAGCACTTTACCTGCATTACATATTTTCTCAGTAAGTCTAATATCAGAACTGCTTGGCTTTAATGAACCAGAAGGATGATTATGGATGAGAATAATTTTCACAGCAAGAAGTTGAACCGCCTTTTGAAAAATGATTCTTGGGTCTACTATGGTAGCATTCACCCCACCTCTTGAAATGCATTCTTCTTTGATTATGCTTCCATTATTTTTCAGGAAGATCACCCAGAATTCTTCATGCTTTAGGTCTTCAAATTTTTGAAATATGCGCTGATACACATCATTACTGCTTTGTATTATAGGTTTTCGATCTATCGATTCAGCTTTGCGCCTTCTTCCGAGTTCTAATCCTGCGATTAATGTTAATGCTTTAGCAGGGCCGATTCCTTTAAAAGTCATGAATTCTTGGAGTTCTAACTTTCCAAGAGAATTCAAATCATTATGGACAGTACTCAATAGTCTTTGCGCTAAACTCACGGCGGTTTCATCTTTTGATCCAGAACCTAGTAATATGGCAATGAGCTCAGAATTACTTAAAGCTGCTCTTCCTTTAGAAGCTAGTTTTTCTCGAGGTCGGTCTTCTTCAGACCATGCTTTGATGGACATATGATCTTGGGTCATGTTATACTTGATTATAGTCTACTAAGATCGAAAAATCTCCTTGAAGTCTTGTCTTTTTTCTTGATCATGAAAATATAAAACAGCATAGATTTGTATGATAATCACAACACTGAATCCATTTAAAATTTCTCAAACATTTCATTTAGACGTCATTTACTATGAGTAACAATAATAAAGTTGCGCTTATTTTTTCTGGAGGAGGAGCTAGGGGAGCATTCCAAATCGGATGTTGGAAGGCTTTAAAAGAAGCTGGGATAACAGACAATATTGTTGCTGTTTTTGGCACATCTGTGGGAGCGATTAATAGTGCGGCATTTCTTCAAAATGACCTATCTCTGGCAGAGGAAATTTGGAATATTCTGAGCTATGACAAAGTATTTAAAAAACTACCGAATCCAAGCAAAAAGAGATTTTCTAGAAAATTTTATGCCATAGCGAGGCAGGTAATCAAGGAAAAAGGATTTGATGTATCACCACTTAAGAAGCTTATACGCTCTCATCTTGATGAAGAGATAGTACGAAATTCTCCATTAGATATGGGCTTGGTGGTTTTTGATTGGACTATCAAAAGACCGCATTATCTATTAAAAAATGAAATCCCCGATGACAAGTTGATTGAATTTGTAATTGCGAGTTCGACCTTTCCTGTTTTTCAACCACACCAAATCGGAGATCGTGTGTATATAGATGGAGGAGTATTTGATAATAGACCTTTGTCATTTTGTGAAAATAGAAATGACTTTGAGAAAATTATATGTATAGATGTAACTATAGCCCGGCATTTTTGGCCTAACAAGAAGAGAAAGATGTCAGATCGAATTGTATTCATTAGACCATCAAGGCTTCTAGGTTCTCCTATGGCATTTGATACAAGTAGAATAAAAAGAAATATTGAATTAGGTTATGAAGACACACTGAGACAATTAGAATCTGAAGAATTTCTTATGAATAACGCTACTCGGCATTAGTCTTCTCTTCTTCTTTTTGACATAGTGTGACTAAATCATCAAAAAGAACTTTAAAATTTGTTTGAAATTCTTCTTCTTTTTCCTTTAGAATAGGAATAGAGTCAGTGAAGTTAGATTTAAATGAAGTTCGACGTTCCATATGCTTCATAGTCTTATAAAGCCTGTGATGATTATAGGTGTTCATTAGAAAATCATGATCAATCATTATATCCACTTGTTGATTTAGATTAGATGGAAGTATTTTTTTCTTTCTTTTTAAAAGGAAGTAAAAGTGATCGCAAAATTCTCTAAGTGAGATAGGTGAATAATCTTCCCACTGTTGGCAAAGAAAATGGTCATTAATTATGTCTATTGCGACCCAAGCATACCTACCAACTTTGGGCTTTAGTATCTCCACTGAGCTTTTTACAGAGTCATGTCTATCAGTGTATTGGTCTATAACCCTATGGAGGTTTACACCTACCTGAATAGATTCAGGCAGGATGAGCATATCTTTTTTTCTCACAAAATCACCAAGAAAATTACCCAACATTTCGTCGTTATCAGGATAAGAAAGGAGGATATGTGCGAGATAATTCAAATCAGAATGAATATGTTTTACAAAAAGACGAAATTCGGCATCAATATTCATAAAAAGAAACAGACGTGACTAACAATTCTATATTAATTTCAACCTTCTACATAGTTTTTACTATCCTAAGTTCAAATATAGGAACTGCACAATCAGAAGCAGATAAAGTGTCTTCTTCCATTACTATGGATAGAGTAAAAGGGCATCTTACTTTTATTGCTTCTGATGAGCTAATGGGTAGAAATGTAGGGACTCCTGGAATAGAAACAGCTGCAATGTATATTAAATCGCAGCTGATGAGCTATGGTGTAAATGCAGCTCCATCCATGGATGGATTTTTTCAAAATATACCACTCGTAACTTTAGACCCGCCATCAGGTGGAAGGATTCTTATAAATGGAAATGAGTTTACTCTTCCTAATGATTTTGTCATAATCGGTGGATCAAATATTGAAGCCGAACGCTCATTTTCATTTGCAGATTTTAATGAGGAAGATCAGATTACATCCGAAAAACTTAAAGACAAAATTGTAGTCTCGATTTGCGGTGATGGAACGACTCAAAGTGTACAGGGATGGTTTTATCAGTCCAAAGAAAAAATAGCCAAATTAAAATCAATAGGTGCTGCTGGTCTCATAGAGTTATATCAATCTAATAAAGTACCATTTAAATTTCTGAAGCAACAGTTCAATCGAACACAGACTACCCTCAAAGAGGATGAGTCCGATGACTTTCTTCATATTTGGATGGATGCTGGTGACGAAAATAAAGTAGCAGAATTAAAGGAGGAAGGGACAGTTGGATTGTCTATAGAAGTTCCAGAGTATAAGTCTATAGCCAGTAAAAATGTTGTAGGATATGTAGAAGGAACTGACCCTGATTTGAGAGACGAATATATAGTCTACAGCGCACATTACGATCATGTGGGTGTAGGTAAACCAGATTCTAATCAGGATTCCATCTATAATGGGGCAAGAGATAATGGTGTAGGTGTTACTGCTATTTTGGAGTTAGCTAGAAACGTGGCGATGTATCCAACCAAGAGGTCTGCCATATTTGTGTTTTTTACGGCTGAAGAAAAAGGACTTTTAGGCAGTAATTATTTTGTTGAAAATGCTCCAGTAGCTCTAGAGGATATTGTTTATAATTTCAACATTGATAATGGTGGATACAATGATACTACCATTGTATCAGTAGTAGGATTGGAAAGAACAACTGCTGAAGATCATATACAGTCAGCGTGTAATGCTTTTGGTCTAGAAGGAATAGAAGATCCAGCAAAAGAGGAAGGATTATTCGACAGATCAGACAATGTGAATTTTGCTAAAAAGGGAATTCCTGCCCCCACTTTTAGTTTAGGCTTTAGAGCATTTGATGCCGAAATATTTAAGTATTATCACCAACCCTCAGATGAAGAAAGTTCATTGAATTTTGGTTACTTATTGAAGTATTTTAAATCATATGCATTATCGGCAAGGTTGATTGCTGATGCTCCTAGTGCTCCTTTCTGGATCAGTGGTGACAAGTACTATGAAGATGGAGTTAAATTGTACAAAAGGGAGCAAGAATAATTATCCTAGTTATTCTTACCTACTGCCATTAGTTTCTCTTGAACTTTAAGCAACGCTGCTTTTTGTTCTGCTATTTCTATGCGCTTATCTTCTTGAGCGATGACATTGTCTTCTATGTTTTTTTCGGCTTTAAGGATAGCTTGATTTGCTTTCTCGATGTCCTTATGAAAGCCTTCATTTCTCCTGATAAGTTTGGACAAGTCCTTTTCTATACTCTTCAATCTTTTCTGTTCTTCCTCTACTTCTTTACTAATGACAGCTTTTTTTACGTCAAGTGCATATTCCTCTAAAAACTCTTTCATACCCCTTGCTTCATCTGTATAGTCTTCAGAGGTGATAAAATTTCAATCTATTTTAAGCCAAACTTGAACTCTTGAATTGCCTCTTAGATCTTCAAATTTTCCTATAAGTTGCACATTATAGCTATCATCCACAGCAGGTATGACTATTGATTCTGAGACCCATTCCTTAGTTTTTCTATTCCTCTTTGTTTTCCCAAATTCACCGATGTAGTCTTTCCACTCATTTTCTGCCAACTTTTTATCAGCTCCTTCTAATTCAATTACAAATGCACTATGAACGCCTTCACTCATAGAAGACCGCTCTTCTATGACTTGGGCTAAAAGAAATGTTGGGAATGAGATTAGGATGATAAAGAATAGTTTTTTAATAAGCATGTTATATTTTTTAGTTGGTATATCATAAAGACTCTATGGATAAAATAAATGTGTCAAAATTGTTTTAATTTTTTCAAACAATATCTTAATTAATTGATTTGTAACCTGATATAAAAATGTTTAATCGAGATTAAAAAGTTCCAATTGGCCATCCTATCTGAAGAAGTAGGGCCAAATTAAAGCATCCATGACCATAGTGTGGAAGAAAAATAGTCCTGAACCTATGACTGCCGTCTTTTTCCAATTTTTATGTTCTTTATTTCCCATCAGCCACATTCTCCTAAAGAAAAACCAGGAGCCTAATCCCACTAAAAGAAGCGCTATGCGAATCTTAATCCAAGTAAATGAAGTTGGTTCTTGAATCATGTCAGCTGTATAAGGTAACCAGAGCATTGATGCAACCATGATGACTATAATGCTTCTGGATATTGGATAATAATTAAACAAATCAGTTTTGAAAACCACAAAAATAAATGACAATACGATACCAATGAAAGCCAAGGAAGTGGTTATATAATATATTGGTCTAATAGAAATCGGAGTGTTGCCCCAAAGATCATGGATGCCATTTGGCATTTCACTTAATCCAAAATAGTAACTGATACTTATTCCAATAAGACCAATAATATTCACTAAAATGAAAAATTGTTTTTTTTCTAAAAACTTCATATGCTGAGAAAACATTTTATGTATTGATCAAGATATGGGATTTATGAGAATTTAGTCGTCTTAGATTTACCTTTACAAAAAGTAGTCCTATTTTCATCCACACAAGAATTAGAAAAGCATGAAGGATATCAGTAATACTATGATAATATTAAGATCTGCAAGGGCAAATTTTATGAAGTTTATCGATGGATTTGATCTCAATTCATTAAATCACATTCCAGAAAATTTCAATAATAATATTATTTGGAATTTTGGTCATGTCATTGCTACTCAGCAATTACTTACTTATGGGTTATCAGGACTACCCACTCCTATGGATCAAGAGCTTATAGGTCAATATAGAAAAGGAACCAAACCTGAGTCTTTAATTACACAATCTGAAGTGGACCAATTAGTGGAACTCTCCGAAAGCCTTATTGTTCAATTTGAGCAAGATTACAAAAAAGGAAAATTTGAAGATTACAAAACGTATACTACTAGTTTTGGATATGAACTGACCTCTATAGAAGATGCTATAGAGTTCAATAATTTGCATGAAGGAATGCATATTGGAACATGTATTGATATTCGAAGATTTTTAGATAAGTAGATGTCACAGATCGATCAATTAATTTCAGATTTTGCCTCATTTGTATGGGGGTTTCCATTACTTATATTACTTGTAGGTGGTGGTTTGTTTCTCCTCTTCATGAGCAAGATGATATCATTTAGATATCTATTTCACTCTATTAATATTCTAAGGGGAAAATATGATGATGAGCAATCAGAAGGGGAGATTAGCCATTTTGCGGCGCTTACAACAGCACTTTCTTCTACTATAGGTATGGGTAATATTGCGGGAGTAGCTGTAGCTATTACGATAGGAGGCCCGGGTGCCATTTTCTGGATGTGGGTCAGTGGACTGATAGGAATGTGCACTAAATTCTTTACTTGTACACTATCTATTCTTTATAGAGGAAAAGATAGTGCTGGACGAGTTCAAGGAGGCCCTATGTATTTTATTGTGGAAGGATTAGGTAAGAAATGGAAGCCTTTGGCCATTTTTTTTAGTTTGGCTGGCTTAATTGGCGCTTTACCTGTATTCAATGTAAATCAACTGACTCAAGCTGTAGGTGATATACTTTTAGCACCTCAAGGTATAGAAGTGACTACTTCAGTAAATGCTACTATTGGGATTATTTTAATTCTTATTACATGTGTTGTAATTTTTGGCGGGATAAAAAGAATAAGTGATACTGCGACGAAGCTAGTGCCAACAATGGTAGTGCTTTACTTTTTACTTGTTGTAGTTATACTCATTGCTAATTATGAACAAGTGCCACATTATCTATCATTAATTATAACTGATGCTTTTGCTGCTGAACACTATTCAGGAGATCCTCTTTTAGGTGGTATGCTTGGAGGGCTCATTTTATTGGGAATCAGGAGAGGGGCTTTTTCTAATGAAGCAGGTATTGGTACTGCCCCAATGGCTCACGGCGCGGCTAAAACAAATGAACCGATCAGAGAAGGTTTAGTAGCTATGCTTGGACCTGCTATAGATACTCTAGTAGTGTGTACTCTTACGGCACTTGCCATTTTGGTAACAGACACATGGCTTACATCAGATAGTAATGGAGTAAGCCTTACGGCATCCGCCTTTAGTGATGTTTTTCATGGTTTTGGACCTTATCTATTGTTGCTATGTGTGGCTGTGTTTAGCATATCTTCATTGTTCTCTTTTTCCTATTATGGGACTAAGTGTCTTTCATTTTTAATAGGAGCAGATAAAGCTCACTGGTATAATTATTTTTATATAGCTAGTATAATGATTGGGGCTACTTTCTCATTAGATGCTATAATTAATCTTATTGATGGATTTTATGCCTTGATGGCGTTTCCTACTATGATTGCTACTATCTTATTGTCGAAAAAAGTATTAGCAAAGGCCAAAGATTATTTTCGTAGGATGCAAGCACAAAAGGAACTAAAATGATCTATTATTCACTGAAAAGAGCTCTTGAACGTAGTAATCTTTAGTCGTACTGCTATAAATATCTCTGCATTGTTCCAGTCCGCTTCTCATGATACTAATGCAACTGCCATTTGGCCTTTTTCCTTCTAGATGATCCCTAAAAAGAAAACAATGTCCAAGCTCATGGAAAACCACCATTTCTTTAGCATAGTAATTTGCTCTAGACCAGAATTGCTGGTCAATAACGATTTCACCTGGAGAGAATCCACCATAGGTACAACTTCCAACTACATTCGCTTCGTCAATAGGCATTATAGAACCTTTTATATTCTGAGCAACCAAATCAACTACTAGTCCTTGTTCTAAAGCAGCTTTTTCAAAACTTTGAAAATAAGGCCAGAGGGCATTCTCTACAGCTGGGAAAGAGTTATTGATTTCCATTCCATCTGGTAAGGTTGAAGCTAAGCCGAGATCATCTTGACATGACACTAAGGCTACAGCTGTAAGGGCTATAAAAATTTTCAATTTTAAAGTATTCATAGTTACAGTGGGTTTGAAAAAAGTTAAAAAGAGTATGAATACTACTATAAATTTCTTTTTGAGGAATGATTGAGTTTTATACTTGAGTAGACTTAAACCATTGAAAAGTGTCAATTATTATTCTATTAAATAAACTTTAAGTTTAATAGATTAGACCTGGCCAAGGTTGGAGGAAATGATTGGTCGAAAGACAGTTTGAGATGATAATATTGTCTAGGGCCATCTGTATAGAAAACGGGGATAAAGCATTCACTTTATCCCCGTTCTTATTTTCTAAAAACTTGATAACATTACATATTGTAAATGAACCTATTACCAAATTCAGAACATTTTAAATTTATCCAATGCTACCCATTATCGCATTTAGGGTTTCACTAGGACGCATTTGTTTTGCAGCTTCTGCATCTATTGGATCATAGTAGCCACCTACATCTGCAGGAGACCCTTGGGCACCTAATAGTTCTGAATTAATCTTATCCTCATTTGCTACCAAATCTTCGGCTACTTTACTAAAGATCGCCTTTAATTCAGAGTCATCATTTTGCTTCGCTAGGCCTTGTGCCCAATAAGTTGCCAGATAAAAGTGACTTCCTCGATTATCTATCTCATTTACCTTGCGTGATGGAGATTTGCTGTTAAGCAAATACTCAACATTTGCTTCATCCAAAGTTTTAGCAAGTATACTGGCTTTCGAATTGTTGGTAAAATCTGCATATTTTTCTAAGGATTCAGCTAATGCTAAAAATTCTCCTAAAGAATCCCAGCGAAGATGACCTTCAGAATTGAATTGCTGTACGTGTTTAGGGGCAGATCCTCCTGCACCAGTTTCAAATAAGCCTCCTCCATTCATCAGGGGAACGATAGAAAGCATTTTTGCACTGGTCCCTAGTTCAAGAATAGGGAAGAGGTCGGTAAGGTAGTCACGAAGGACATTTCCTGTAACTGAAATAGTATCCTGACCAGCTTTGACTCTTTTCAAGGTGAAGAGCGTAGCATCAGCCACTGACATGATATGAATATCAAGACCATTGGTATCATGGTTTTTCAAGTAGACATTTACTTTTTTAATCAATTCGGCATCATGAGCACGATTTTCGTCTAACCAAAAAACTGCTGGATTTCCTGTGGCTCGTGCACGAGAAACTGCAAGTTTTACCCAATCCTGAACTGGGGCATCTTTCACTTGACACATACGCCAGATGTCTCCAGTCTCTACTTCATGTTGTATCAATACATTTCCAGAAGGATCGACCACTCGAACTATTCCGTTAGATTCGATTTCGAAAGTTTTGTCATGAGACCCATATTCTTCGGCTTTTTGAGCCATGAGCCCCACATTTGGAGTAGTTCCCATAGTTGTAGGATCGAATGCGCCATGTTCCTTACAGAATGCAATGGTAACTTCATATAAGCTAGCATAACTGCTATCGGGGATAACTGCTTTGGTGTCCTGGGTTTTTCCATTCCAGTTCCACATTTGTCCGGACTGACGGATCATTGCAGGCATAGATGCATCTATTATGATGTCACTAGGTACATGAAGATTTGTAATTCCTTTGTCGGAGTTAACCATTGCCATATCTGGCCCTTTTGCATAAGCGGCCTTGATGTCTGCTTCAATTGCAGCTTTTTGGTCAGCAGACAATTCCTCTATTTTTTCAATCAGGTCACCAAAGCCATTGTTTACATCGACACCGAGATCCTCCAATACTGTAGCGTGGTTTTTGAAAACGTCATTGTAAAACACCCGAACAGCATGGCCAAAAATGATGGGGTCAGAAACCTTCATCATTGTAGCTTTCATATGCAAAGAATAAAGTACACCCTTTGCTTTGGCATCTGCCACCTGAGTTTCAAGGAAATTAAGTAGAGCCTTGAGGTTCATTACCGTTCCGTCGATCACTTCACCTGCAAGTAGAGCCAGGTTATCCTTTAAGATTGTAGTCTGATCGTCAGATGAAACATGCTCTATGCGCACTGTGGTAGCTTCCGATATAGTAACGGATTGCTCATTGGCCTTGAAGTCTCCAGCATCCATAGTAGCCACATGTGACTTGGAGTCTGCCGACCATTTTCCCATAAAATGAGGATTGTTTTTAGCATATTCCTTTACTGCACGGGGGGCACGACGGTCTGAATTTCCTTCTCGAAGAACAGGATTTACTGCACTTCCTTTGATTTTGTCATAGCGAGATTTTATATCCTGTTCCAGGTCGCTGGAGGGTTCTTCAGGATATTCCGGAAGTGCAAATCCTTTAGCTTGTAATTCTTCAATTGCAGCTTTGAGCTGAGGGACTGAGGCAGAAATATTTGGTAATTTAATGATGTTGGCTTCAGGGGTCTTGGCCAGCTCTCCTAGGTAGGCAAGGTCATCCGATACTTTTTGGCCCTCATTTAAAAAATCTGGAAAGCGAGATAGGATTCGCCCAGCAAGGGAAATGTCCTTGATTTCAAGATTTACTCCTGCAGGTTTTGAAAATGCCTGTACAATAGGGAGAAATGATTGAGTAGCCAAAGCTGGAGCTTCATCGGTTTTAGTGTAAATTATTTTCGCCATTTATGCTTGATCTTTTGTCAAAGTGAGAAGGGAATTACCCTAAATTATTTATTGCCGAAAGCTTAATTTAGGAAAGGGACAATTGGATTTTTAAGCACAGTAAGTTTGCACCTAGTGCTGGTTACAATCCTTATACCTCTCATTTATTTTATTTGAAAATAGTAATCAAATAAGTTGCTTATTGCTAACGGGCTGCAAAGGTAAATAATTCAGTAATATGATGAATTGAGTAATGGTTTTGTTATACCATTAATATAGGAGTGATTTTAACTCTTAGTTCAGATATAAAATGAATCAACTTCCAATCTATTGAAATTGATTAATTCTTACCAATATCACTATTTCCTAATATCGTCGCTACACTCATATCAGCTGTCACATTTGCAGTGGTGATGAACATATCTGGTATTAGATCTAAAGCAATCAAAAGTCCTATGCCTTCCACAGGTAAGCCAAGAGATATATATACAGGAGTCATAATAAATAGACCTCCACTAGGAACCCCTGGAGAATAGAAACTCAAAGCTCCAATAGCAGCCATAATAGTCATGATCTCTATAAATCCTAGATCAATGCCATATATAGAGGCAATAAAGAAAGTACCAGTGCCACGGGCAATAGGGGATGCGAACTTCAGAAGTGCTACAGCTATTGGTAATACAATACCACTCACACTTGCTGGCAATTTTAGGTAGTTGTCAGATGCCTCAACCATTGCGGGTAAGGACGCTAAGGACGATCTAGTACTGAATCCAATGGCCTGAGCTGGAGCACATGCTCGAGCAAACTCTGTGATGGAAACTTTTCCGAAAAAGGAAGTAAGTGGATAAAGTGCTAAAATACTTAGAGTGATTAGTCCACATGCTACAATTAGGAACCATCCCATGGCAAATACTAGGTCAATTCCGGAATTAGCTGCCAAAGGCAACACCAAAAAGAAAACTCCAACAGGGGCTACATAAAGAATCCAGCCTACAATGACTAACATCGCTTTTGAAATAGCATCAAAAAAACCTACTAAATTCATTCTATGATTATTCTCAATCTTAGTAATGGCCATGGCAAAAAACATGGTGAAAATTATCAGAGGTAACATAGCTCCTTCTGATGCAGCGGCTATGGGATTTGAAGGGATCAATTCTACTATCCAATCTCGAAATAGAGGCAAATCTACTTGTGTTGTAACTTCTGAATCGGGTAAAAGGTTTGTCATATCGACATCTATACTTCCAAGATTCAAAAGAGAAGGTGCTGCAACGGCTGTGAACAGACTACTCCCTGTAACTAAAATTACAAACCATATAAAGGCTTTTAGCCCCACTCTCCCTACATTTCTTGAAGAAGGTGATGCTATACCTGAAACCAATAATGACACCACCAAGGGTATCACAGTCATGCGTATAGAATTTACCCATAATTTACCAATAGGGGTTCCTATTTCTGCAAAGGACTTTAAAAAGGAAGCTTCTGATATAGAAGTTACAACTCCAATTGTCAAACCAATAATCAGCGCTAGAAGAACCTGAATCGTCTTGCTCATGGATAAAATTATTTCCTCTTTTAAAAAAATGAATATAGGAGTTTATCTATTGAATGACCCTTTTAAGAAAGGTTAGAAATATTTAGTATTCGCCAATAATAAACTGATCTCCTTCTGAAGCAAGACCTATTTCGAAATCTACAGGATGTGAATTTATTTCTTTTTTCAATAGGCTGTTTAAGTGATTATCAGTACGACCAGGATCATGATGAAAAAAAAGCAACTTCTTAGTTTTGCTCATCTCTGCAAATAGAATAGCATCTTTCATAGTACTATGCCCCCAGCCAATTCTAGTCTTGTACTCATCACTAGTATATTGGGCATCATGAAGGAGTATATCAGAATTTTGAGCCAGAGAACAGCCGGATGTCCATTCAGGAACATTTGGAAAATTGGATGATCCTAGTGAAGGTTCATGATCTGGAATATATGTAAGAATCCCAGAAGGACCTTCTATCCTAAAACCCAAAGTTGGACCTGGATGACAGACATATGCAGAACTTATTTTAAGGTCACCTATATTAAAAGCGCTGTGATTTACTTCAAATAGATTCAATTGGCAAGGAAGATCTTTGAGCCGAATTGGAAAAAGAGGAGGCGATAGATATCGAGTTAGTCTACTTTCAAGATCAAAATTCACTCCTGTTGGGCCCCAAATATTCACTACCATTTTTGGATTGTATAGCACTGAAAAGAAGCCTAGACCCATGATATGATCCAAGTGCAAGTGAGTCAAAAGAATATCTATTTGTTTGATATGTGATGGAACATTTCCATTCAGTCTCTGTATTCCAGATCCTGCATCCAGTACTATCATTGTATCATCACTCTCTACTTGCACGCACGACGTGTTACCACCTACTTCATTTGTCTCTGGACTAGGTGAAGGTAAAGATCCTCGGGCTCCCCATATAGTGATTTTCATGAACCTTCATTTTTCCAAAACATGGACATTGCACCTAAGAATCGATCAGGTCTTCCAATAATCGGATAGGCAGTTGCCGAGATCCTTATTGTCTTATCCTTGAAATTTTTTATGTAAAAGGACCCATGATTAGGCTGGTGATTCTCTAATGTTTTTACAAGGGGAAGATGCTTAGGGGGCATCGGGTCTCCGTTTATATAGTTCGGTTTGAACATTGTACTCCATTCCTCAACTGTCAGAGCACCAGTCTCTTCAAATCTCTTTCCTAATAACTCTTCAGCAGGTTCATTATAGAATAACAGATTTCCATCTGGATCGACTAAGAAAATGGGTATCGACAGAGAATCTGCGAGCTGTCTGCTCAGTATTATTTCCAATTGATGTGAGGACATGATTCAATTTAGCTGTTTCGTCTCAGAGTACTCTTTTTTTAAATATACTAAAAAAAGGAACCAATTGATCTATATCATTTAGACATCAGTTTAATAAACTGAAACTGGTGTAAATTTTTCAACATCATTAAGCAATTTATTAAAAGGTCTAAGATGTATCACGATAATAATAATACGATGATTCTTCTGTCCTCTTTTGATGAGAGACTAGAACCAATCAGAATGACATTTAGGTCTTTTAATATTTCTCACTATTTTGGCATGATCTACTAATAAAAAAAATTGCTTTGAATATTTTAAAGACCCTTTTTTCCTATTCCTTTTGTCTTGTCCTTTTTGGTTTTTTGACCTCAAGTTGCAGTTCAAATAAATCCTTGATAGAGGAAAGTTATAACCCAGAACAACGACTCAAAGAATTGGGTATTACGCTTCCTAGTCCTCCTCAACCTGTAGCAAATTACGTCAATGGAGTTAGGACAGGTAATCTCATTTTTTTAGCAGGGAAAGGGCCAAAAAGAGCAGATGGAAGCGAGATTACAGGGAAAATTGGTCAAGATGTCACAATAGAACAAGGTTATGAAGGTGCTAGATTAACTGCTATCAATCAGCTCTCTGTTTTAAAAACAATGTTGGGAGACTTAAGGAAAGTGAAGCGTATTGTTAAAGTCTTGGGTATGGTTAATTGTGATCCCTCATTCATAGATCAACCTAAAGTAATTAATGGTTTTTCTGATCTAATGGTTAAAGTTTTTGGAGAAAGAGGAAGGCATGCAAGAGCTGCTGTAGGTATGACTTCTTTACCACGAGGGCAGTGTGTAGAGATAGAATTGGTTGTAGAAGTATATGATTAATCCTCTTTGTGAGTATAAGGTTAAAAAATGAAAAATTTTCGTGTTCAGTTGTTCAAGTTCTTTACCAAGCTTTCTCTGTTTGGACTCCTTTTTTTATTCCTCTCTTCTATGGATATAAATGCGCAAGATGGAGAATTGAAAATGAAATATTTCGGAACTGCTGGATGGGAAATACAAGATGGAAATATTACAGTATTAATTGATCCATATTTATCAAGAATAAAATTGGGTGATGGCCCTAGTATTAGTCCAGACGACAACAGACGAGGATTCAAAAGAGAGGATTTCTATGAGTCAGATACCGAACTCATTGATACACTTATTGGACATGCAGATTTCATCTTAGTCCATCACTCCCATTTTGATCATATTGCTGATGTACCTTACATAGCCAAAAAAACAGGAGCAAAAGTCATTGCCACAGAGACTGGTTGCAATATGTTAAGAGGATACGGTATACCCGATGAACAGTTATATGCTGTACAAGGTGGCGAAGACTATCAATTTGAAAATTTTTCAGTAAGAGTGCTTCCTGGAATACATTCTGCATTAGCGAATAAACATTATCATGATTCAAGGAGGTATACCGAACCTCCTAAAGTTCCACTCAAAGTATCAGAATTCATAGAAGGAGGGTCATTAATGTTTTTGGCTAGATTTAAAAATCACAATGTACTTACTATGGGGTCTATGAATTTCATAGAAAGAGAGCTTCATAGAGTAGAAGCTGATATTTTACTTGCAGGTGTAAATCTGTCACAAAGAGGAATATTTAATTATACACCTCGCCTTCTCCATGTTACCAATTATCCTAAAATAATTATTCCAATTCATTGGGACAATTTTAGAGTGCCTTATGGTTTTAATCAAGACCGTGGAGTTGCTAAAATTGATCCATTTATAGAAGATGTAAAAGAGATTTCACCTACGACTAAAATAATTATTCCAACACATTTAGAGACCATCACTATAAAGTAAAACATTCGCGTACCTTATAATTTTAACGAAGTCGTTTTGATAATCAGTCAAATTCCTTTTTGGTAAGTGTAAGAGGGCACAATTCAACAAAACAAATGGAGAAGATGCCTTAGACTATTGTCTTAGGACATTAATCGAGGTCAATATAGGGTCACTTACAACTTAGGAAGAACAACACCATAAAGTTTAAGTCTTTCAATCAAACTGCATCATCAATAGCAGTTAGTTTTAGTCAAGCCATTTCACCATATCTTAAATCATCTGCATTTCTACCTATTACTTTATTGGACAGACATGCAGGAACTCCCGAGACTTCTAATTCCCTATATCTCATGTCTAGTTTAGTCCAAATGGACAAGGCTGTAATCTCATATCTCTCCCTGCCAGATCACCTCAAAGCTATAGTCTCAGATGTAATCGGAAATGATGCAACATCAAAATTGTCATTCTTAGCTGAAGGTCTTAAAGATGAGAATACAGGTAAGAAAACTTTCACAAGAGAAATGACTCCCATTGGGGTTGGGGAGAACGGGATCCTAAAGCATCTACGATTGCTAAAGGAAAAGATAATGCAGATAGGATGCTTGCTGCTGCAATTCAATTCATTGATAGATGGAATGAGATCAATAAATTGAAAAAAGAGAAATAGAACGCTATTAGGACAAAAAGCTCATACTTATTATGAACGATTTAATAGAAACATGAGATGATTGATGTGTCAATAAACTTATAATATGTGACTTTGAGAATGGTGATGCATGTAAATAGTCTGAATTATCATTACTAAAACATACAATTAGAAAATTTATCAATTAGGAATGCTCTTATAATTATTTTCGTTCTCCTTTTATTTGATATTCCCTTCCTACATTTGCATATGTATGCAGTATTTAAAACTGGAAAGTGTATCTAAAAGCTATGGAGAGAAGGTCTTATTCAAAGACCTTGATTTTACTATGAGCCAAGGTGACAAGATCGCCTTGATAGCGAAAAACGGAAGTGGAAAGTCTACCCTTTTAAGAATTATTGGTGGTGAAGAAGCTCCTGAAGGAGAAAAAGCTAGGGTCATCTTAAATAAAGATGTTAAAATGGGGTTTGTAGATCAAGACCCAGCATTTAAACCTGACTCTACAATTCTGGAAACTGTATTAGATAGTGACAATGAGAAGATCCAAGCCATCAGATCTTATGAAGAGGCGTTAATCTTTAATGATGATGAAAAAATACAAAAGTGGCTCACAAAAATTGAAGATCTTAAAGCTTGGGATATAGAAGTCAGGATTAAAGAAATCCTTGGCAAATTAAACATCAATGACTTATCCAAAAAAATAAATACTCTATCGGGAGGGCAACAGAAGCGTATTGCCTTGGCTAAAATGATAATAGACGAGCCTGACTTTTTAATCATGGATGAACCTACAAATCATCTTGATATAGAAATGATAGAATGGTTAGAGGGATTTCTCCAAAAATCCAAACTCACTCTATTAATGGTTACTCACGATAGATACTTTTT
>DKPS01000044.1 GCA_002471345.1 Saprospiraceae bacterium UBA7328 | reverse complement strand
TGTTGATTGTTATTTGTTTATGCTGTTAGTTAATTTGAATTGAACTTATCTTATTCTTACATAGTTATTAAGATTAGAATTCAAACTATGAAGGCAAGTTTTCAAAAACTAATAAAGAGTAAAAAGCCAATATTAGTTGATTTTTACGCCACATGGTGTGGACCATGTAAGGCTCAAATGCCTATACTTAAAGAAGTGGCTAAAGAATCAAAAGGGAAGGCGAGAATTATCAAAATAGATATTGATAGAAATCAAACCTTGGCGGCTCAGTACAAAGTAAGAAGTGTGCCTACTTTAATGATTTTTAAGAATGGGAAGGCTGTTTGGACTCAGAAGGGAATGCAAACTAAAAAGAATCTTTTAGACGCTATTGAGGCTCATTTGTAAAGAAGAGAATAGGATTTGAATGACGAAAAGACAAAACCTATTCTAGATGCTATGATTTCTTCTCAATATCAACATTAACTACTTTCCCTTTAACTTTTATAATGGGAGCAGAGTCTGGAGTTCCCTTCTTTTTGCCTAACAAAGTAAGAGTCGAGTTTTTTTCGACATGTTTATTGAGCTCAAATTCATCTCTTATCATATCTATATTTCCATACTCTACGTCTACATCTACATGATAATATAGATTCTCAGGAAGATCAATTTTAATTGTGGAATGTTCACCATTGAATTCTAAGCCAGAAAATGAGCTATTCGTATTTTCCACTTCTAAATGGTCGTCAAAAGCCTTTTTGAAAAATATTCCTTCATTTAGATTTTCCACATGATAGGTACTATGCTTACTTTCTTGACTTGAGAGACTTGTAAGTTGACTGATATGAAACTTACAATCAAAACAATCAGAAGAAAGATTATCGACTTTTCCAAACTCATGGATACTATGTTTACCATTAATGATTAAATCTCAAACCTGATCAATTTCCATTCTACTATCAAATAACTCTAGATCACCACTACCTATACTTTTAATGAATATTTTGGAATGTTTTTCTTTACCATTTAAGATGGATTCAATAGAATTCATTCTTAATTCACTATCCCAAAGATCCATTTCTAATGATTTGGCATTTTCCATTTTAAGATCTGAATGTTTTGATTTTAAAAGTATATCGCCACCTTTTTGCATTTTGATATGAGAATCAAATAGGTCTAGAGTAGCAGAATTAACATCACCACTTTTACCACTTCCATGTTTGAGATTAAGGTCAAAGGCTCCATTTATATGCCCCAAATCAAATTCTCCATCAAATAGGTCTAATTTTAAATCATAATCTAGGTCTTCTCCGAAAATATTGTGGTGCTTATGGTCTAGTTCCAATTTGGATATTTTGGGTATATATAGTGTAAGTTGAGCGTCTAAATCCGTGATTTTTGCATCTATCCTCGTTCCATCTTTGAACTCAATATAGTGCTTACCCTTAGAAAACCAACTTCCTGAATTAATCACCCAACTTTTTATTCCAAATGAAGCCTTTACTTCAGTTTTTCCACCTCTCTTACTAATATCTATTTTGTACTTGTCAATTATATCTTCAAAATTAATATCCTCCTCAGCTCTTACTGTTAGGTCCGCAACAATCTTGGCTACAGAGCCTTTATACTTTTCGATTCTAATATCACCAAAATCATGAGAAACAGACATGATGGTTTGTGCATCAACTTCGATTTCTTTAGTGATAGTTTGCTTCTTTTCATGGACAGTTTTTGCCTGACTTGTATTAATGGATATAATACTCAGAAGTATGCTCCATAACCAATGAATTTGTGTCTTCTTTGGGCTAAACTTTAAACTTTTCATTCTTTTTTTCATGATACTTTTTTATTTCTATTTGATATAATAGCATTTCATAGAGCTCTACTTTTTGCTTTGCGCATTTTAGTATTGCTTTTATAATCTTTGGATCTGGTCCATATTGTTTTAAATCTATTTGATAGCTTTTTGCTAGTCTTTCTACTTGATCTAATGATTCTGATATTTCTGGAAATTCTTCAAATCGAACATCTAGAGATTTGATAGTAGATGCATAAGAATCCATTGATGAAACTAATGAGGCTTGATACTCTACAAGTCCTTCATCCAGATGTTCTAAATTGTTGACTATTAGATTTTTATGAACTTTGTTTTGATTCTGAAAAATAATTAGGCATGCTACTAGTGCTGCTATTGAGGCTGCTACAGCAAACCAACCGTTATTTAATTTGAAATGAATTTTATTGGTCTTACCTAATTGCCTCTTTCTCTCAAAATGTGACCACATTAGATCTTTATCCAAAGCTTCCATTTGATCAAACTCATCTAAATGGTCTCTTATCTTTTTTTCGAATGGATCATTTATTCCTATTGGCTTTTAAGTATTCTCTTAGAATCATTTTTGCTCTTTTGTATTGTGTTTTTGAAGTTGATTCTGATATGTTCATGATATTCGCTATCTCTTGGTGTTGATATCCTTCCAGTAGGTATAAATTCAAAATGTTTCTACATCCATCGGGTAAAAGTTTAATAGCATAATGTATGCACGTCATTTCAGTAATTAATTGTTCATCGGGTTCATATTGATTATCTAATTCAGCGACTTTATTTATATTCTCAATGGATATCATTTTATTCTGTTTCTGGTATTTCAGACAAGTATGAACCACTATTTTTTTGATCCAAGCACCCAAAGTACACTCACCTCTAAATTTTGGTAGAGATTTGAATACCTCAATGAATGCATCCTGTAATGCATCTTTGGCAGACTCCTCTTCTCCAATCATTCTGACGGCTCTACTGCACATAGCCTGGACATATAGTCTGTAAAGTTTTTTTTCATAATAGGCATCTCCATTGATACACTTTTGTATCATATGTTTTTCGTCATCTGTGAGCCAATCAGAACTCTTAACTCCTGTCACGTTACCTGGTATGTTTTTCGATGTTTTAGTATAAAGTGATTAGTAGGTATCCAATAGTTGGAACTGAATCAAATTTTTTTTTTGTTAAAATACAAAGCATTAGTAGTTCTAAATCAAAAACCTAACAATAAGAAGGTGATGAACTGTCAGTGAATAGATTAAAAGTATAGGAATATCAGTATGTGTACTATGTAGAGGAGGAATTTCTATGTATCTCCTCATTTAGTGGAAATGAAGAGATTGTTGTTTCATAAATCTGTATCTTAAGATTTATGATTAAAAGTGTTTTATGGCCCAAATTGGGAATGTTATTTCCACTATTAGTTTTTATGTTTTTAGTTGGAATGACTTTATCCTTAGATGATCTTCAGTCATATGATTCTATATTTTTAGGAGTAACATTAGATTTTTATGTAACAATTCCGCTCCTATACTTTTTAGCAATAAGAAAGACATCAATTCCAAATATTTCAGTTGCCTCTGTGTTTATATTTTGTCTCTTTTCAGCGACTTATTTAATTCCTGAATCTGAGCAACGAATTTTGAATCAAGTGAAATACTTTGCTTTACCATTGGTTGAAATTGGCGTCGTTACTTTTTTGATTTTGAAGTCTAAAGCTGTATTTACCAAAATCAAAATACACAATACTAACCTAGAATGGTATGATGCAATTAAGGAGGCCTGTTTTGATACTTTTCCATCAAGAATAGGGTTGTTATTGGCAGCAGAAATATCCGTAGTCTATTACAGTTTTTTTGCCTGAAGCAAGGTTAATGTATCAAAGAATGAATACACCTATTTCAAAAAAAATGGAATTAAATCTGTAATAGTAATATTCATGTTCATTATAGCTATAGAAACCTTGGCGGTACACCTTTTGATCGGACAATGGAGCAATAAAGCTGCTTGGATTCTCAGCTTTGTAAGCTTATATACCTGTCTTCAGATTTGGGCGCTGATCAAGTCAATGGATAGACGACCCAGTTTTATTGACTATGAAAATCGATTGCTAACGCTCAGATATGGCTTTTTTAATGTTACTGTTATCCCATTTAAAAAGTTACAGAGTATTCAAGCTGATAAAAGAACCCTTCCAAATGATAAAAGTATAATCCAATTTAGCCCATTAGGTATAATAGATACACATAACTTAGTTCTTTCTCTTCACGAAAATCATATAATAGATGGTGTTTATGGTTTTACAAAGGAGTATAAAAAGCTGGCAATTTTCATTGATGAAAAGGAACGTTTTATCAAGGAGATTCAGTCGATAATTAAAAATAAGAGGCAAAATGACAAATAAATATTATAACTCCATTTGTTTAATTCTAATGTCATTTGCTCTTTTAGGCTTTACAGAAGGAGATACGTTGAAAGTCAATGTAAAGGGACTCACATTAGAAGGAACATTGCTAAAGCCAGGGGAAAATCAGCAGGTGCCAATAGTTCTTTTTATTTCTGGATCAGGACCTACAGATAGAGATGGTAATCAAAAGACTTTGCAGAATAACTCCTTAAAATATTTAGCCGAAGGACTCCAAAAAAATGGTATTGCAAGCTTAAGATATGATAAGAGGAGCTGTTATCCGGAATATATTAATAATGTGAAAGAAGAGGACATTTCATTTGATGACTTTGTAGATGATGCTGTGGCATGGATAGAACATTTAGAAGGAGACGATCGATTTAATGAAATATTGGTCATGGGACATAGCCAAGGGTCATTAGTAGGAATTTTGGCTGCTCAAAGAGTGAACGTCTCTAAAATTATTTCTTTGTGTGGCCCTGGGAAGCCTTTAGGGGCATCTCTGAAAAGGCAATTAGAATCACAAGGTCTTAAAGAAATAGATAAAGTTGAAGCCGTAATTAATTCTCTAGAAATGGGGAATACAACCGAGGACTTCCCTCCTTATTTGTCGTCCTTATTTAGATTGAGCGTACAACCATTCTTGATATCTTGGCTCAAATACAATCCAGGTGAAGAAGCTAAAAAACTCAATATACCCATACTTGTGGTGCATGGTACTTCTGATTCTCAGATTTCAGAAGATGAATCTCAAGCCATGGCTGATGCAAATGAAACTCAGATGATTAGTTTGGAAGGTATGAACCATGTTCTCAAAAATGTTGGAGATAACTTTTTTGATAATAGGAAGTCTTATACTAATCCTGATTTGCCCTTACATGAAGATTTGGTAGAAGAGATCGTCAGATTTATCAAAAACTAAAAATTTGTAACATTCTACCTACCATAGTCTACTCTTAAAAAAGAGTTCTCACCCGCTCTGTCAGTATTTGCCATCTCTGTTACTATCGCATATTGATCAACACCAAAAGAAATGAGTAAATCTTTTACAGAGAATAATCTATTTTGAGCTAATACTCTAGAAGCACTAGATCCTTGGTGAGAAATTTTAAGGTAAATAATTTTCATTTCACCATCGGAATATCTTTGAGCTATATTTCTAACTCTATCTACTGCAATTCTATCTAGGATTGCTCTATTCGGAAAAAACTGAACGAATTCAACGTTTTTCAATAGTGTAACATCACTTGCTGTGAAAAAGTCACTCAATAGATCTGAGGTCTTTTCTTGGAATGAAGGAGATGAAATAAGACTTGTTACAATTTGTTCATGGGACAGTTCTGATTCAAAATAATCGGGCACTGATTGTATTACTTGACTTATATAAAAATCATCATTTAGGATCACAAAGTGAGGAATGCCATTGATAAGAATAATAGTTGGCAAAGGAGTTATGGATGCCCAAAAAAAAGTAATATATATTATTATATTCTTTGTCATATGTGTTCTTGATATTATCCAAAAATAGATCGAGAAGGGAGGAGTATTTGTGATATCAGTCATAAATAATGATGACCTTAATCATTAGATCAAGAGTTGTTTTCATTGAAATTTGAGGCAAAACAATATTAAAATGAAAATCAAAAAAAGTTATAGCCTTCAAGATTTACAGAAGCAGTTTTCTAATGAATTTCCTGGCCTCAAGATTGAGTTTTTTAGGCCTGTGTATGCTGGATACGAAGGGCCATATGACCTTTTGCATTATAGTAATACAACTAAACTGTCTGCGATTAGTCCGGACGTAAAATCTATAGAGTTTGAACTTGATGACACAGAAGAAGTAGGTCAATTTGAGGCTAGATTTTCTAAGTTAATTGGCGTCGATGTTCAGGTCTTTAGAAGGTCAAAGGAACTATGGTTGCAGACTACGAAGACTGATAAATGGACTTTGAATAGACAAAACTTAAAGGGACTACATTCACTCAATTAAAAAATAGAATAGTATGGATATTAAAATAGAAGCGCCTCAACACGGAAGGCAAGATCAAACCAAAGAGTTTTATACTCAAAAGCTCAATGAGAAGTTGGGAGTTTATGATTTTATCAAAGCTATAGATGTGAAAATCAAAACTGAAAGAGGTGATAGAGAAGTGAGCTTGCAACTAAAACCTGAAAAGGGTAAAATGCTATTTGCAAAAGCTAAAGATAAAACAGAAAATCTAGCTTTTAATCATGCACTGAAGAGCATTAAAACTCAAATTGAAAAATATAAAGAAGTACATTATCATAGTCCTCATTTAGTAAGAAAAGATGAATGGGTTACAGACAAGGAAAATAAGTAGTATGAAAATTTTAATCCCTACTGACTTTTCAGTGTATTCTGATTTTGCTACCACAGCTGGAGTTGAGATAGCGAAAAGAACAAAGGGCTCGATCTTTCTGTATCATTGTGCGGATGTGCCTGATGATTGGGAGGACTTATCAGCTGAAATCAGGTACAAGGATGAATACAATAAATCCAAGGCACTTTGGGTCAGAAATAGCTTAGAAAAAATCGCTACAGAAGTAAGAAAAGAGGGTGTAGAATGCACGCCA
This sequence comes from Saprospiraceae bacterium UBA7328, assembly GCA_002471345.1. Lineage (GTDB taxonomy): Bacteria > Bacteroidota > Bacteroidia > Chitinophagales > Saprospiraceae > UBA7328. The sequence goes on along the minus strand of DKPS01000044.1, from coordinate 4,265 downwards.
TATTACACAGGAGGAAAGTTTTTGAAAAACTTGGATGAAATGATGGACAAAGAGAATTTTGATCTTATAGTGATGGGCTCTCATGGAGCCTCAGGGAAGCAAGAGTGGTTTATCGGATCTAATACTCAGAAAGTACTCAGGAAAGTACAAATCAATACACTAGTAGTTAAAAGAGAATTCAAAATATCCAATTTTGAGCAACCTCTTTTTGTAACAGGTCTTTTTTCTGATGATTTCGAGGCATTGAAGAGGTATTTAGATTTTTTAACATATTTTGATACTAAGAAATTACATCTGATTGCTATTGATACCAGTAGCTTTTTTACAGAACCTGCTGGAGTAATGCTAGGAGCACTTGAAGATTTTAAAAGCAGAATAACCGATTTTGAGGTAATAACTCATTTTTATAAGGGTAATTCTATAGATCAAGGAGTAAGAAAATATGTTGTTGAAAATGACATAGATCTCATAGGTATTTCTAATCACTTAAGGCATCCTATTAAAAGATTTTTCAAAGGTAGTAATGTAGAAATTCTTGCAAATCACAGTGACGTTCCTATTCTATCCATCGATTACAATTAGCCTTTGATAAAAATCATATAGGATTATGACAATGGTCATGTCCATAATTCTGACCTTGTAATACCTTGACTGTAAATTGGTAATCGTGAAAATATCCAGGTTAATCATAAGTAGTATATCATTTATTTTTCTCTATAGCTGTGAACCTGATGTGTACTTTGAAAACACCATGCCACCTAATATTGAATCAATTTCAGAGATTCCAAACACTCTATTAGGGGCCTATTTATGTGATAGTGATAATGATATGATTTATGCAGAAAATAGATTGATTTATATGATGTCATATGATCAGTTTGTCACTTCTCTAGATGAAATCAATCAGACTGAAAGTTGTAATTTTTTAAATGGTGAACTCTTTTTACCTAATCGAGAAGAATGTGTTCCTTTTGAATATCTCAGCGATGATAAAATAAGAGTAACTCTTAGTAGCATCGACACTCTTTTTGCTTTTAGAAAAAATGAAGTGGCCAAAATGTATAAGAATAGATTGTTTCTTAATGTGAAAGGAGAACTTGAAGAAGAATGGATCACTTATATGATATCGAAAAGAGATCATGGGGTACTGCTTTGGGAACGAATAGAAGTCCCAGATGAAAAGGAATACCTTAAATCTCTTACTTATAAATATGAAACTATTGAATATCAAGAAACAGAGGATAAATATGTTATTAATCCCACACTTATAGAATTTGATGAATTCTTAGAAAAAGAATTTACTCTAGAATGTGATGTTTTGATACCTATTAATGCGGAATTTAAAAATTAGAATAAAGAATATCAAAATTTGAGTTATGGTAATTACGAATCCTGAATTAAGTATTGCAGAAATAATGACCCCTCACCCCATAAGTGTATATCCAAATATGATAATGACTGAGGTGGCCGAGATATTTGATGAAAATAGCTTTCATCATGTTCCTGTAATTGATGAGGATGATATGTGTATTGGGGTAATAAGCAAAACTGACTATTTCCATTTGCAAGACAAGTTTACCAAGTTTGGTGCAGGACGTTGCAACAAGGGAAATAAGAGATTTTTTGCTTCATTATTAGCTAAGGAGGTGATGTCTCCATTTCCCAAAAGTGTGGAAATCAAGGACAATATTCAGGAGGTTTTAGATATCTTTTTACAAAACAAAGTTCACTCAGTAATTGTCAATGAAAATCAAAAATTCAGAGGAATAATTACTACATATGATATGATAGAGTGGCTCTCTCAAGAACTTAGTATTGAGTAGCATTACCCGACTTGAAGGTTTCTGAACCTATTTTGGTGAATTCTAATAACGCTATAATGTAATTGGTGCACACCATTGATACGTACGAATCGATTCGCCTCATGAATACTGATGATGAGATTGTTCCAGGGGGTGACATCTAAGTAGGATTTTCTTTATAAAAATCAAGAAGAAAGAAATCTAGCTTTCGGTCCCCAAAATTCTATTTTAATAGTAGAATCTTTAGAATCAGAATAGAATTTGGAAAGGAGACTGATGACAGATCCTTCAAATTAAAGTTCAGAGGAGATCGACAATTTATTTTTGATAAGGGGTAAACATGATTTCCCTTTATAGATGGTGATAGACCTGAATGCATTATTACTTTGTTAAAATGTTTTACGAAATCATCACAATAGACATTTATACCCATTTAAAGTTTTCACTATGAATAAGATGACTTTCAAATTGCAGAATATGAAATGTGCTGGTTGCACAGAAAGGATACTTAAAAAAGTATTAGAAGTGCCCGGTGTGCTTGATGTTCATCCAGATTTAGAACAAGAGGAATTAACATTTAGTTATTCTTCTTTCAATTCTCCTGAAATGGTGAAGAATGTCCTTAAAAGACTAGGTTATCCTCTTCGCGATGAAGCTAATTCTATTAAAGATCAAGTGCAGTCCTATGTGAGCTGTATGCTGGGTAGGGCCAAAATTTAGGTCATGTGCGCTCTTATATAAATATTTTTGAATGGAAAGCTCAACTATACTATTGTCTCTTATTTGGGGTGTGTTTTTGGTCGTTTGGGCCTCGATATTTACATTTTATCCAAGAACAAAATATTCATTAATTGATTTTGTTAATAGATCGAAGAGTAGATACTTATTTGGAAGTATTGCTATGATCTTGGGCTTGTTTCATGTGCAATACCACAATATTTGGGAATATGATATAAGCTTGGTCATTACACTTTTTGGGTGGGCATCAATTCTTAAAGGACTTTTCTTAATTCTAGACCCTTATGCTATTCATAATGCCCAGGTGACTGCAGAGTCACCTTATTTCAAATATTTGGTTGTAATGATGTATTTAGTCGGAATTTTGCTAATCACTACCTGGCTGAGTTACCATTAAGTGACAATTTGGTTTTTCTTCAACTGACATTTATCATCATGAGAACTGACACAACTCATAAAACCTTGGCTTTGTCATTCCTAATTTTATAAATAAGTAATCATACCTCATTCATTCATTTTTTATTGAAATGTGAAAAGCAAATTCTTATGGTGGATACGATTAAAATATATGGGAAGGAATCTTCGAAGTACTACTACTTTAAACATCATCTCAACAATCATCTCACCAAATATGGTATGAATATATCTGTACAGGAAGTGAATGATCTGGATGAAATTATAGCATCAGGTGTAGAAGCAATTCCGGCTATAAAAATAAAAAATTCACCTATGATGGTTTGCTATCCTCAGCAAAATATCAACGATTTTCTAAAGGAGAGTATTGAGAAAATCATTCAAGTATATAAATCAAATCTTATGAAAAGGATTCTTTTTCCCACTGATCTTTCTGAAGCATCTAAAAGAGCATTTATGTATGCTAAGAAAATGGCTGTTAAGATGAATGCTACTATTACAGTGGTCAATTACTATAAGCCCAATTTGGATATTTCACCTGCCACACATCAAGATGAAATAGCAAAAAGAATGGATGACTTTTTGGATAAAGATGACAGGAATAAGGATTCATTATTTGACTTCATACATCTGGACCGAGAATACCTATTAGGCTTTGCAGGAGAGGAAATTATTAATCGCTCAGAAGAATTTGATTTGATTATAATGGCAACATCAAGAGGTCTTCATGGTACAAAGAAGTGGTTTGGTTCTGTATCTCAGAATGTAGCAAGAAATGCTGAATGTCCTGTTATTCTTTTGCCGCCTGGAGAAGTATTTGATTTCTCAAAGAATGTGCTTTATCCTTTAAAAGAAAGGATGGAAGGGTTTGATTCTCTAGAGTGGTTATTTGAAAAAATAGAACCTACATTACATTTAGTGCATTTTGATACTGAGGAGATTCATAGTCCTATGATCAAAGAAATGATGGGAGAACATTCTGACTTATTAAGTCCTGAAAACCCCTGGAATGTCTTATACGAAAATAAGAAATGTGATGAAGGGCAATTAGAGGTTTGTTTAGCTGACTATATCAATGAAAAAGAAATAGATCTCCTTGTTTTAGAAAAAGGAAAAGAACACTTTTTAGAATTCTTAATCCATAAGAGTATATCTGAAAAAATGCTTGATAGGATAGAAGTACCTGTAATTGTCTTGCATAGTGACTTATTGGAGGGTAAAGATGATCAAATAAAGAACGAAGAAATTGAAAAAGCGAATTGATTATTAAGAAATATTAAAACCAAGACCATGAAGTATTTAGTACCAGTA
>DKPS01000134.1:11241-11419 GCA_002471345.1 Saprospiraceae bacterium UBA7328 | reverse complement strand
AGCTTTTCTGTAATATACGTTCAAGTGAGGATTAGCTGTCAAGTCACCAGTTAAACGACCAGTAGATGTACTTGCATTCTCAGCATATGGGTTAGCAACTAAACCATAGCGTGTCTTGAAAGCAATCTGTGGTTGAAAACTAGAACTATCAACCGCACGAACCATCTGAAGAGGAACG
>DKPS01000134.1:560-10929 GCA_002471345.1 Saprospiraceae bacterium UBA7328 | reverse complement strand
GCACGAACCATCTGAAGAGGAACGTATGGGCAGTAGAATATACCAGCATCCATAGGTGAATCACCTTTGTAACCTACACAATAGAACTCTTGTGCGTGAGCATCAGCATAAGGATCAACATAAACCTTATAGCGTCCATTAAGAACACCAGCAAATGTTGAGGATGCTGTATCTGTGTTAATGTCAGTACTCATTGCTGGAGCATAATCCAACATTCCTGCCATCTGAAGAGCGGAAGCGACATCTGAAGAGGTCATGATAATATTACCTTTTCCTCTGCGTGTGTCTTTTCCAATCTGATTAGCATCTTTTTCAATCTGCATCATCAGACCTTTGAACTTCTCAACCATCCAACGACCATTAGAATCGGTGTCAAGGTCAAAAATTCCAGCAGTTGTAGTACCAATTTGAGCACCAACAGCAGCGTTAATGTAAATCTTACGAATTACTTCACGGTTGATCTCAACTAGAATTTCACTAGAAAGGATGTTAGCAAGTTCTGCTTCTGCATCCAATCCATGAACAGCACGTAAATCCTGTGCTAATTCCATAGAATACGAACCCTTGAGAGCACGTGTTCCAGCAGCGATGGATACCTTCTCAATTGAGAATGACATCTCACCAGCAATATCTCCTTCACCGCCATCTGTTTCCAGAGCACTTGAAGCAGCAAATTCTGTTCCTGTTTGACCAGTTCCGTCTGTTCCTGTAATCAAAAGACCAGGCGTTTTAACTGTATCACCAGTATTAGCTGTACCAGACTCACTTGCGACTGTATCAGCATTAACACCAGGCATCTCAGCTCCACCCATTGTATTAACACGACTCTTGAGTGCAAAGATAAGACCAGTTGGCCCTGACATTGGTTGTACACCACAAACATCGTATGCTACGAGTTGAGGCATTGCCCGGCGAACCATTGAGATCAAAACTGGATCTGCAAAGTTGAACGCTGTTGTTTGTACTGGGTTTCCAGCAACACCACCCAAAGATGGGTTAGTGGATGTCAAAGCGTTAATTGTTGTAGGTGTTGCCTCCGACAATAACCCACTCTGACCATTCATTTCTTGGTCTTGAACATATTGGTGTTCTGTGTTTTCAAGACACATAGCAGTAACAGCACGTTTATGACTATCGGTGATCTTTGGAAGATCTGGATGGTCTAGAACCGGCGCCCATTTTTCATTTAAATTTTCTGAAAGTTGCATATTATTAAACTCCTATAATATGTGATTAAAAATAATTTGTATTACACACGAGCTATAGCTTTGCTGTATGCTTCCATTATGTTGTTCATTTTTACAGGAGTTTCCTCTTGCTCATCTGAACTAACACTTTCTTCTTCACTAATAACTTCATCCTTTTTAACTTGACTAGGGAAATAACTTTCCTTAATCTGTTTTACTTTGTTTTCAAAATCTTCAACATCGCCTTCTTCAACTGAAACACCTTCTGCAAGTTCTTTCAATTTTTCGGATTGTGTGTCAGCAAGGTCATTACTAACTTCTTCTACAATCTTGTTTTTGCGATATTCGTTAAGTTCGTTTGTAACTTTAACGTTTTCTTCGATTTTGACGTTTAATTTAGTCTCTAATTCCTCAACGCGGTCAAATAAGTTTTCAACCATGTCTACTTTTTCTTCTGGAACTTCGATGTAATGCTCTGTGAATAAACCTTTCAAACCACTAATGAACTCTTCTGTAATTTCACTTCTAAGTGAACTGTCGAGTGCTAGTTCGTTTTCTTTCATCCATTCTTCAACAACATAGTTCAAGTATCCGTCAACTTTTTCTGTCAACTCATCTCTGAAAGAAATGATTTCTTCTTGAAGTTCTTTTTGATACTCTTCCTCAAGTTCTTCGGATTTTTTTGTAGAAACTTCCATAACTTTTTGGTAAACAGCTGCTTCAAAAATTGTTGATGCTTTTGTCTTAAAATCTTCGGAAAGTTCTTCACCTTGAACCAATGCTTCAATATCTTCTTTTACATTGATTTCTGGAAGGTCAGATGCTTTCATCTTCTTTCCTTTAACTGCGACTTTATCTTTCTTGTTGTCAGAATCGGTTGGTGTTGGGCCGCCTGTATCTTCTGCTTCAGCAACATCCATAAGTTCTTTCCACTTAGAGGAAACTTCTTCTTTTTTCATACCATTAACTCTGTCGAAAAGAGCTTTAATCATTCCAGATTTGGTAGAAGGCATTTTAACTTCTTCTAACTTATCTTCTTCGACCACTTCTTCTTCAATTTTTTCTTCTGTTTGCACTGTTTCCCCTTGTATTTCTGGAGTCTCAACAAGTTCATCCTGCTGTTCTACTTCTTCCAGAACTTCATCTTGGTTTGTAATTTCTTCGTTAGCCATTGAAACTCCTAAAAATTTATAGTAATTGGTTCGTGTTAATATTTATAATAATCATAAATTTGACATTAATTTAGAAAACTCTCTTAACTTGACTTCTTCAAGTTGTTTGAAAGAGGCTGCTTCAATATTTTTCTTTGCTCTTTCTACATCTTGTTCCTTCAACAAACCATTGTCCCAAACCCATTCTTTTCCTTCCATGATACCTTCAACGAAAGCATTTGGAGCGGATGGGTCAGCAACAATGTCTGCTGCAGTTGCTAGATAAAAATCGTTCTGAACGATTTGTGCTTTGTCTTTTTGTTCTGGTTTCAAAGTTCCCATTCCCCTTGAGGAAACACCTAACTTTGCACCTTCATCAATAAAACTTTTTACAATTTTTCCGTTTGGTGTGTCGAGAACTTTTGCTCTACCAACGAAATTTTTACCTTCTTTTACTAAGGAAGTAATCATATGTGAAGCACGATCCAAATTAACTGTTGGCCCGTCAGGATGTCCTAACTCTCCAAAAGCACGTTTTGGTTCAACGTATTCTTTGACATAACGATTTACTTCTTTTTCAAGAACGCTCAAAGGATAAATTCTGCCATTCTTATTCTTCGTTTCAGATTGCATGAAAATACCTTCAATAAAATACTGCTTTGGTTTTTCTCCACTTGCTTCAACTAGTTCATAATCTACGGCTTCTTGTAACTCGCAAATTAGTTTCATTTTGTCCTACCCTTAGTTATTAAATGCAAAATCTAAGACTTTCATGAATGATTTTGTATCTTTATTCATATTGTCTTGTGTTTTTCTTTTGTTACTTCTATTTAGTGAATCAAATGTTTTCAGTACCGCTTTTGCTGCTTCTGGATCAATAGGAACAGATGTACCAGATTTGAAAGTTATATCTGATTCTTTTTTCTTTTTTACTATACTTCGTAATTGATCAATAACATCTTCCTTAACATTAATCGATTCTGTACTTGGAACTAATAGATAGTCTCTCATTTTATTGAAACTATTAGATGCTATTGCAATTTTATTAGACCACCAAGTAGGTAAAGATTCTTCCGAATCCATACTCTGTAATTTTTCCATAATTTGACTAGCATCTTCTATAACAGTCTTACATTGTCTGATAGCACTTGCAACATCAGTATGACCATCTTCTTTTATAGTTACTAGTTCATCTTTTAATTCTCTAAATGATTTCATTATATTCCAGATGATGCTACTACTGTGTAAGTACCATTTGTTACATTTGCTAGTATAAATTGGTCAGGGTCTTTATTAATTACTGTTACTGAACCAGCGGGTAAAGTAATAGAACCTTGAACAGTTCCGCCTGTTCCCCCTTCAGTTCCATCATTTTCAACTACTGAAATAATCGAAATAGCTGAACAATAAACCGCAACAGCTGTTGCTTTGCCCAAACTTAATTCGGTGGCAGTTGTGGCAGTCTTTGCTGCTAATAGTTTCATTGTGTCTCCGTTGTATCTGTTGGTGGATCTTCTATTTTTGCTTGGGGTTCGGTTTGAGGTTCAGTTTGAACTTCCACTTCAGCCGGCTCTTCTACTTTATCACTAAACATTCTAGCGGAAACTTCTTGTTTTCTAGTTGCTAAAGAACTCACTACTTTATCCGCTATTATAGAATCAAAAGCATCGTTCACTCTTATTGGTTGTGCGTTCATTGCATAATCTACAATGTCTACAGCTTTAAATTCTTTTTGTGTTGGTTGTTCTGCCATTTCTATCTCCAAAAAATTATCTATTAATATTTATAAACATTATTGTTTCACTAAAAACCATCATCTACAGTCATATCACCTTCAAACTCACCTTCATCTTTTTCTTTTTTTATTTGTTCATCTTGTGCTTTAATATCTTCGTCTGATTGTCTTAGAACATTTTTTCTAAAGAACTCTCTTGAATAATAATTACCAACATAATCTTCCATGTTTCTAGCGAGATCCACTCTCTGAGTCAAAGTTTCTTGATGTTTAAATTCTGAATAATAATGGTCTTTTTCAAACTTATAATGAACTTTATCCTTTATTCCTGACCATTCTTCGGAAGTTATTACATTTTTTAGTATCAATTGTTTTTCTAGTATTTCACCGAATAACAAAGAAAATCTTGTTTGTAGTTTTCCAATAAATTTACTAAAAAGCAGCTCGTCCCTAGTAATCTCACTTTCTCTCCCCAAAGAGAAACCAGAGTCAGCCTCTAAACGAGATACAGGAACGTGCATTGCTTTATAAAGTTTTTTCTGGAAGTATTCTACATCTTCTAACTGTCCTAGATTTTCTCCGCCAGGAAGTGTGGTAATTTCTGTTCCCCTTCCACCTTCTCTTCGTGGCAACCAGTAATCCTCCAACATTGATTGATGTCTTCGGTCATCTTTGACTTCACCAGTAGTAGAATCATATACTAAACGATTCTTATATCGTGTCATAATATCACGAATATATTGTTCTGCTTTTAACTTAGGTAAGTTACCAACATCAATATAGAAAATTCTTCGTTCTGGTGCTCTAGAAATACGATAGATAACAATCGCATCTTCTACCATTCGGAGTTGATTGAGTGGTTTAATTGCTTTGTGGAGATAGGATAATACACCAGTTTTTGTGGGATTAAGTAAACCAGAAGTAGAATATGCGATACTATCACCCGAAATCAATATACCATCAGAAGTTCTATTTCCCAAACCAGATTCGTTATAGTTGAACATTTGTTCAAGACTAACTTCTTTTTGCTTAGGGTTAGCAGTATCTTTTTGTTTTATCTGTTTTATTTTTTTGATTTTTGTAGCATCTAGACTTCTCAGTTCAACAATTCCAAGTTGTGGATTGTTCTCATCAATCATTATATGATAGTATAATTTTCCTTCTACATACCATCTGCGAAAAATATCGTAACCAAAATTATTAAAATTCAGTAAATCCAATACTGTGTGAAATTCATTAGTTACTTTTTTCTTTATTCCATCTGATAAATCTGTCCTATCAAGAATTATATCAACAGGATTTCTTGAATCGTCTATTACTATTGCTTCGTTGATAATGTTGTCTATTGCTATTTCACAATCAGAAGTTTGTGCCATTTCACGATATTTTAGAATTAGTTCAATTTCAGATTTATATTGACCATCCAAATCTAGAGAAGTACCATAAGCACCAGCTCCAGATACCATCATAGAACCATCATCGTTTTCGGGCATAGTAAATGCTGGAACATTTGCGTTTACTGCACCTTGACTCTTTCTTTCAATTTTGAAACCAAATATTTCAAAAGCCATAATTTATTCTCCTATTATATTTTTCATAGTGATTTTTCCCAGCAATCATATGTCCACGAACAAGTATAAGTTTCGATTGAATTTCCCTCCCAACTAAGAGCAATAGTTGATAATGCAGTTGGAAATGCTCCTATAAACTTATATGTTTCCAGACTATCCCCATTTTTGGAAAATTGAGTGACAGTTAAATCTTGTTTATAACTAGCATTTTCGCCTTCTCTGGTGCTAGTTACATCTTTATTTCTAGTATTTAGTTTGTATTTTGAGAGCAATTCCATCCATTCCTCTAACGCTTTTCTCACTCCAAAATCCTCATCGTTTATAATAGTAGTTTCCCAAGCATCATAAGTTCTATCTGCTGCAACTTTTATGGATTTTCCGTGATAGAACACATCATATGTTCCAATGGTACTTGCTGGAATGGATGCTGCTGATATTAAAAAACGAGCATTAACTGCGGGAGTGGTTACAACGGAAGGATAACTAAGATTGACTTGAAAAAGGGCTGACTTTGCGCCACCTCCCTTTAGATTTGATTTGAATTCTGAGATTGCGAATGCCATTCATTTTCTTCTTCTGATATTAATTAGACAGATGCCCATGCGTCATAACACCACTCGACTGTATACTCTTCTATCGCGTCATTTTCCCATCCAAGAGCAATTTCACCAAGATTTGTTGGCCAAATATTTGAAATTTTGTATTCTTGACCATCTTCACCATCTTTATTTACCTGAGTAACGACAGCCTCACCTTCAAAATATCTGCCAGCTGCAGTAGCATAAGCACCATAATTTTCATTTCTTTCGCCGTCTAGTTGACCAGAAATTGTTCTCATCCATTCCATAACTTTATTTCTCATAGAAAAATCATCATCGTTGATTATAGTGGTTGTCCAGTTATCAAAAGTTCTAAATCCAGCATATTTTATTGGTCTTCCAACATAGTTTATAGGAAGAGGAGCAATAGTTGAGCCAGGAATTTGTGCAGCTTTAACCAGTATAGCTTCATTATTTGCAAAAGACAAGCTACCATCTACCGAATTACTAATTTTTACTTTAAATAAAGAAGGTCTTGCACCACCACCGTTTGAAGCAATGTTAGATTTAAATTGTGAAACTGCGAATGCCATGTTTTTCCTTTTAAATTATTCTTGGTCACCTAAATCTGTAGAAGTAAGTTGAGCAGTTGAAGTGTAATAGTTATATTCCCATGTAACACTAAATTCTTCCATCGCACCTGTTGTATCATAACTTAATTCTATTGGATCAACAGCACTTGGCCAACAATCTACAAAATCATAATCTATTGCTACACTACCATCTTTTGTATATTGTCTTATTTTAAGTTCAGAATACCACTCAGAAGGTGTTACACTTCCTGCTAAATTATTTTCAGTTCCATTAATATACTCTGCCCATGTCTCCATCGCTTTTCTTAATCCATAATCTTCTGGATTGATAAAAGTGGTGGATAAAGTTCCAAACGTCATTTCGCCAGGAAGTTTTACAGTCCTACCAAAATATTGTCTTTCAATCGGTGTAATAGTCAAGCCAGGAATTGAAGTAGTAGTACATTGATATTGTGATTTTCTTAATGCTTCTAATCCTGCTGGGCCAGTTGGACTATAGATTTGTACATCAAATAAACTTGGCCGAGCGCCCCCTAACGTGAGCGCTGACTTAAAGTTTGAAATTTTTCCTATTGCCATTTAATTTCTCCTAATCTTGTTGTAATTATTTATATCAAAAATATTAAACGGCACCAACGACTTCAGAGAACTCCACACCACTTCTTACAGCAACAAAGTTGAGTTGAATAAAGTTGATAGAACGTGAAGGTTTAATGAAAATGTCTCCCCTAAAAGAATTGGTATCAACAACTTGTGCTGTGTTGTTGGAAGCATCACATACTACTCTAAAGTCTTGTATTCCACCTCTACCTTGAATATCTCTCAAGAAAGGTTCGACCATTGCAACAAATTGTGAACGTGTAAATTCATCGTTGAACTCAAACAACTGAAAACGAGCAGCATTTGCAATCGCTTTTTCCAGAAGAATAAATAATCGTCTTACATTGATTCGATCAAACGCAGATGGTTTAGTCAACTGTGTTTTATCACCAAAGAGGATTGTGCCTTCGCCTGGGAATGAAACAACTGGATTAACCTGTGCTTGATATAACTTATCACGTTCTGCTTTCTTTGGATTGAAAGGAAGTTTTGCAACTCCTTTAATCTGACCTCTGGTAAATCCAGCTGGAGAAAAGAAAGGGTCACGAACTTGATCTGTTTGAGCACAACATCCAGCAATATCACCATTCAATGGAACATATCGGAATTTATCGTTATGTTTATCGAACTGATACTTGTATCCAGAATCCATAACAGCATAAGAAGAATTCTTATTGACTGTATCTCTAAAATCAATTACGTTATCTGTAGCAGTAGAAGAGTTAGTTACACCAACGACATCTGCTTTTTCTGGTGAGAAGAAAGCAATACAGTCTTTTCTTGATTCTGCGATATTATCAATAACGTGTCTTATAACTGTCGAACTATGATTTGCAGTTAAGAAAAGCGCAACATCTGCATCTTCAGCGGATTTCATTATGTTGTATGCACGAATAGTGTCAGCATCTGCGGGCCCTGTTCCATCAGTTCCACCTTGAAAACTAAGTGTCAATGGATAACCTTGATTTTCAAAAACGTCTGAAGTTTGTGCACCAGTAGCATCAGCAGTTGCGCCCCAAGCACGAAATGTAGCAGTCCCATCAGTAACTATAGTTCCGTTGCCAGCAGTATCATTACCAGCAACCGCAGAAGAGGTAGTTCCATGAGCACCCATTGTTGGATGATCTAACCACCAAACATACTGAGAATACTTGTTGATATAATTTTTGTAGAATACATCTTCTCCTTGATCATCTCTTGCACCACTTGCAACTGAAAGATTAGCGTGTGCTTCTAACACTTCGCCAATTGTTCCTGCCCATTCCCCATCTTCATCAACAATTGCAACATGAATTTCATCATGTGACATTGATTTATCAGAAGCATGATTGGAAGTTGTTGGCGCACCTTCATTGAAAGCACCTTTATATTCCCATTCTCTTGAAATAGCTGCACCAGAATTTGTAGAATTAAAAGAGGTTGTAGTTCCTATGACTGTATTTGATGTAATAGAAGCAACTCTATGTGATTCACCACCAATTACTATCGTATCTCCCACTACAAATTGTTTATCGAATAATGTTCCTGTTCCTGTTACTACTTTTGAATCAGCAGTTGTTACAGCAGTTCCTTTTATGAAAGTAGAACTTGTTGCAAATGCAGAACGTTTTTGTATTGTAAACGCTTTACTTGTTACATCAGATGTATCAGAAGAACTTGTTGCAAATACTGTAGCAGTATTATGGTCAGAAATTGCTGTTACTATATGGTATCCTGTTTCATCTGTAATCGCTATAGCATCACCGACTCTCAATTCATCCAAAAATAATGAACTTGATGTTCCTTCTAATGCACCACTTGAAGCAGTCCATGATACTGTACTTGTTCCTGTAGCACTTGCTCTGTCGGCGGGACAAATTGAAACTTTTAAACTGTTTCCTAAAGCACCTGCCCACTTTGCCATAAAAGGCCCGTCAGCAGCAATTCCCGAAATACCACCACCGATTGCTCCACCTTGTTCTGCATCAAATGTGTCGTAATAACTTTCTACTGTTGTAGTTTGAACATTAACATATGCCCCAGTATTTGCAGCAGCAGTCTTTGGTGCGGCTGCATTATCTGTTGTAGTATTTGCAGCACGAACAACGTTTAGTGCACTTGTATATGCTAAGAAATTAGCAGCAGTAAAAAATGTTTCAAAGTTGTCGTCATCTGGTTTTTGATATAACTCTACCAGATTGTCTTGATCAGTAACCAAAGAAATCTGTTCTATTGGCCCCCAATTGAACCTACCAGCAATACCACCAGCAGAAGTACCAGCAGCTACAACTACATTAGTAAGGTCAATTTCAGATGTGTTTACGCCTGGACTTACTTGAAAGGCCATATTTTTTCTCCGTTAAATTAATTTTTTTGAGTTTTTGTTTGAAAGTATATCTTACTCTAACAATATTTATAAATATGAATAATTGATGAATAATATTTAGTGTAAGGTAAATATGAAGTTTCCCCAAAAAGCAATAGATCGTTTTAATGCTAAGATTAATAAAACTAGCAATTGCCATGAATGGAACGCTTCCAAACAAAAACAAGGTTATGGAATGTTCTCTTATGATGGAAAATCCAAACCAGCTCATAGATTTGCTTATCTTCTTTACAAAGGAGACATCGCAGAAAATATGGTAGTTCACCAAACTTGTGAAAATAATGGTTGTGTGAATCCAGAGCATCTTGAACTTCAAACCAAAAGTCAAAATAAAAAAAATTACAATTCTACTCATGTCAGTAAAGAAATGGTAGAAAAAAATAGTGTCAAATTTCTTTATCGTCTTCGTAATGTTCGACCAGAATTAGAAAAAGAAATTGATGCTTTACTCATGTTATTAGTTTCGGAAAAAACGAAAGATGAAGATGACTTTGGATTTGAGGAAATAAAAAAAGAAAATTACATTTAGTAATATTCTTTTTGCCATTCCTGTCCAGCTGGCGCCCATACATTATCATCGCCAGGAATAGAATTTTCATCTGGATCATGTCCATTTTCAATAAAACCA
>DKPS01000134.1:0-200 GCA_002471345.1 Saprospiraceae bacterium UBA7328 | reverse complement strand
TTCATTTGTTCCGCAAACATTTTTTCTCTTATATCTTGGTCTGTGAGTTCTCTAAAGTACCGCTGTTGAACTAACCAAGAAAAGAGGACACAACACATCACCAAATCATCGTGAGCTCCATCATCTGCTTCCCATGATGTACTTTTTCCAATAAAGGTTGTTAGTTCACTTATCGTATCAAAATCTTCAATAAGTAGATT
>DKPS01000025.1 GCA_002471345.1 Saprospiraceae bacterium UBA7328 | reverse complement strand
TAACAATAGAAGAGGGATGTACAACTGAATTCGAATTGATTTGCCCTTCAGATTATAGAGGATGCGTAGGAGATGATATTGATCCATCAATTATTGGTTCAGGAAATACAACTCACATGGGAGACTTTTGCGGATCAAAGTCTATTGGTCATATAGATTCTATTATGACTGATTCAATTTGTAATACTTTCATCGAAAGGACATGGTTTGCGACAGCTTCAGAAACAGATGAAACAAAGACTTGTATTCACAGAATAGAGCTTATTGATAGTGATGCTCCTATTATAAATAATTGTCCTCCAGATGTAACAATAGACAATCCGAATACTGCCTTAAACTGGTTAGATCCACAGGTAAATGATAATTGTGGGCAAGTTCAACTCATAAGTAATTACAATAGTGGAGCAGTTTTTTCAGAAGGACAGACTGAGGTCATTTATTCAGCAACTGATGAGTGTGGAAATGAATCTAGCTGTTCCTTTTTTGTAAATGTAATTGTAGATACTTGTGATCAAAATTTCACTATTTCTTGTCCGCCAAACTTTTATGCTTGTCTAGGTGATAGTATAGACCCCTATGATACAGGACAGGCTAATGTTTCTCATTCAGGGGATTTCTGTGGAAGCTTAAATATTTCTTTTCAAGACAGTGTGATCTCTAGCTTTCCTACTAAACATATAGTACAAAGATTATGGAATGCTACAGAATTAGGTGATGGATTCACGAAAAAATGTGCTCAAATTATCACACTTGAGGATAGCCAGGCACCTACTATTCATAATTGCCCAAAAGATGTGACACTTGATTCAGATGCTTCATCATATACTTGGACGTTGCCAACTGCTTCTGACAATTGCACTTCCGTTACTTTGGAAAATAGTCATGATAATGGATCTACTTTCCCAGAAGGTGTAACAACAGTGACCTATATAGCATCCGATGATAATGGCAACAGCAGCAGTTGTTCATTTGACATTACAGTGAAACGTGACGACTGCACCGATAATTTTGAAATCTTATGTCCCACTGATTATTGGGGATGTAGAGGAGAAAGTACAGATCCAAAAGATACAGGCAGACCCAATATATCACACACAGGCAATCTATGTGGAGGTGTAGGGATTACTTCTGAGGACAAAATCATTTCAGATAGCGATTGTAGTTTGATTATAGAAAGAGAATGGACCGCTACTTTACAAAATGGAGCCTTAAGAAAATGTATTCAAAAAATAAGGTTAGAAGACAATGAAGCACCTTCTATCTATAATTGCCCTCATGATGTTACTCTCGACATAAATAATTCAAATTATACTTGGGACTTACCTACGGCATCTGACAATTGTAGTACTGTAACGATAGAAAGTAGTCACCCCAATGGGAGTACATTCCCTCTAGGAGTTACTAAAGTAGTATACACAGCCACTGATGATTGTGGCAATTCCTCTACATGTTCATTTGAAATAACAGTAAAATCAGAGCATACAGGTAGTGACTTGATTATTGAATGTCCTGATGATATTATATTAGAATGTGGGCAGGATATACACTATGACAGTTGGCCTTTACCACAAGTTAACTCGAGTTGTGCCAATTGTGATGAAGATTATAGTAGTGGATTTGTTGATATGGGCTCGATTGATGGCCATAGATATTATTGTTCAAAATTTTCTGCCACATGGCAAGACGCAGCAGAACATGCAAGAAGTATGGGTGGATATCTCGCTGTGATCAATGACGAATATGAAAATAATCTCTTAAGTGAATTCTTGGAAGTGAGATCTGCATTCATTGGCCTCTCCGATCATATAAATGAAGGTGATTTTAAATGGGTAGATGGATCTTCTATAACCTATTCTAACTGGTATCCTGGGCAACCTAATGATTATAGAGGAAAACAGGATTATGTAGAATTACTAGATGATGGATATTGGAATGACCAGTACAATTATAAAAAATTAGAGTTCATTGTTGAAATACCATGCATCAAGATAGAACAGATAGGAGGGCCTCATAGTCCTTCGTCTTTCAATGGATCTTCAGCAACCATTACATACAAGGTCACAGATGGATGTGGCAAAAGTAAGACATGCAGCTTTGATGTCATTAAATCAGGAAGTTTGAATTTGACTTGTCCCACTGACCTAACCGTCAATCTTCAGTCAGGTCATGGTTCTACTCATGTGATGTGGAATGACCCAACAGCTGAGACATGCTGTTCTTTTTCTAGTTCAGATTATTCAGAGATTCCTGGATTTGTTTTCATGGGTAGTAGAAATGGGCATAAATATTTTTGTTCTAAAGAGGATCTAACTTGGAAAGATGCTCAAGCAGAATGTGAAAAACATGGAGGATATTTGGCTGTAATAGATGATGATGAAGAAAATACAATGTTGGCTAATTTTCTAACCGTACAGAGTGCTTTCATTGGCCTTTCTGACTATAATCATGAAGGACATTTCAAATGGGTAAACGGTGCACCACTCTCTTATGAAAATTGGTATCCAGGTCAGCCAAACAATTATTATGATGATCAGCATTATGTAGAGATACTCAACAATGGTCAGTGGAATGATCAGTATTCATACAAAAAAAGGGAATATATTATGGAAATTTCTGGTGGAATTGAGCTCACCCAAATTTCAGGTCCCGCAAATGGAAGTAGTCTCTCAGCTGGCACATATGAAATTAAATACAAAGGCAAAGATGCTTGTGGCAATATTGATTTCTGCTCATTTTCAGTAACTGTAAAAGGATCAGATGAGAATGATCTATGTCACACAGGTCCTACAGACAGTTATGGAGATTGGATTGAATCTGCTCAGTTTGGAAATCAAAAAATAGTAACTGGAAATGATGGAGGATATGGAGACTATTCACAGACTTGTTTATCCGTGACTAAGGACAAAGTGATAGAAGTACAGCTTACGGCTGGAAGTAATTCCTATGGTAATACATTGTATTGGGCAATTTTCATCGATTGGAACAAAAATGGCAAATATTCTAAATCAGAAAGAATAGCAAGAGGTCGAAGCAAGGTGGCACTAAAAGGAAGATTCATATTTTCGAATGGCCTTCCATCTGGAGATTTTCCAATGCGCATTTCTGCTAACCCTCATGGTTATCATGATAATGGATGTGATCCTATTACTCATGGTGAAGTAGAAGACTATTGTCTATCAGTAAAGGATTATGATGGTTACATTACTTCAAAGGCACCTTCTAAACAAAATGAAACTATGCCGGAAATAGTCATGCAGTCATTCAATATGTTAGATGAGTCCTTATCAGAATTTGAGAATTCCACAATTACTAAAAATGATATTGAAGTATTTCCAAACCCATTTTTAAATCGTTTTGAAATAGAGGGAGCTGAATTTGATCAAATTAGTATATGGGGACTGGACGGAAAATTAATTAAACTGATAAAAGTTGATCCAACTCATCATCATGAAATAGATATTCAAAGTTTGTCTAGTGGTGCATACTATATAGAAATCAGAAGGGGGAATGGATCATTTGACATAAAAAAAATAGTAAAAAGGTAGGTGTAAAATCTCCATTACCTATTTATAATATTGCGAAATTCGAGAGCCTGACATGAAAGTGTCAGGCTCTCATTTATTTAATCATCAAGACCGCTTAGTAATAAATTCATAACTAAAAATATTTTCTTCAATTGATGGATGAGAAGATCAATTCACTGATACTTATATCCTCTACTTTGCATACTTTTGGTTTCTTTTTTGGAATCCTTTTTATATTCTTTTTTAATTATGAAAATACGCTTTCTCGGTCATTCTGGTTTTGAGATTAAAATGAAAAATCACACTTTGGTTTTTGATCCATATATTTCTCCTAATGAACTGGCTTCTCATATAAATTTATCAGAAGTCCAACCAGATTTCGTTTTGTTGACACACGGGCACGGTGATCACATTGCTGATGCAGAACAATTATCAAAGGACAATGATGCACTTTGTATTTCTAACTATGAAGTCATTAATTGGTTAGGAGCTAAAGGGGTGAAGGGTCATCCACTGAATCATGGTGGTAAAAAAGAATTCGCATTTGGTACAGCAAAGTATGTAAATGCAATTCATACAAGTAGCTTTCCTGATGGCACCTATGCTGGAAATCCTGGAGGATTTGTTATTTGGGATGATGAAATATGTTTTTATCATGCTGGTGATACTGCTTTGACTTTGGACATGAAGTTAATTCCTTTGACTTGTCCTAAACTTGATTTTGCAATCTTACCTATTGGTGACAATTTCACTATGGGCTATGAAGATGCTGCGATAGCGGCAGATTACATAGACTGTCCAAAAATTATTGGGTGTCATTTTAATACATTTGCACCTATTACCATTGATTTAGAAAAAGCCAAAGAGGCATTTAAAAATAGAGGGAAAGAGCTCATATTATTGGAAATAGGAGACTCAATAGAAATTTAATTGAATGGGAAAAATCGTAGCAATAGCTAATCAGAAAGGAGGAGTAGGTAAAACTACAATTGCAATAAATCTTGCTTCCACCATTGGAGTCTTGGATAGAAAGGTTCTGCTTATTGATTCTGATCCACAAGCTAATACAACAGCTGGAGTAGGTATAGATGAATCTGAAGTGGAATTTGGATTGTATGATTGTCTTGTTGATAAAAATATGATCAAAAAGGCCATAGTAGAGACAGATATTCCGAATCTAGATTTACTTCCTTCTAATATTGATTTGGTAGGAGCAGAGGTAGAATTAGTATCAAAAAGCAAAAGAGAATACGCTCTAAAGAAAGCATTAAAAAAAGTAAAGGACGACTATGATTATATCATCATTGACTGTTTGCCTTCTTTAGGAATATTGACTTTAAATGCTCTCACGGCAGCTGATTCTGTCTTAATTCCTGTACAGTGTGAGGTCTTTTCATTAGCTGGCTTGGGTAAACTTAAAAGAACTATTCAAGGTGTTCAGAATCAATTTAATTCCGACTTGGAAATTGAAGGAATTATTCTCTCCATGTATGACAGCAGATTGAGAATGGCTAACATGGTTGTAGATGAAGTAAGGAACTTAATAAGTGATAAGATTTTTGATACGATTATTCATCGTAATTCAAAGATCGGAGAATCCCCAAGTGTAGGAAAGCCTGTCATTTTATATGATGCTTCTTCTAAAGGGGCAATCAATTTTCTGAATTTAGCTACAGAATTTTTGAAATACAACAACGACGAGGTTAGTATCAATATATAATAAGATAGAATGGCAGCGAATAAGAAAAAAGTAGAAGTAGGGAAAGGAATAAAGGCTCTATTGGCGAACATAGATGCTGAAGACAAAACAAGAAAGAAAAAAAGCGGTGTCGTCAAAGTAGAATCAGATTCTAGTGCTTCTATTGGCACTGTACCTGTAGACTGGATCGAACCTAATCCATTTCAGCCTAGGACTGAATTTGAGCAAGAAGATTTAGAAGAATTAATAACATCAATTAAGACATTTGGTGTCGTGCAGCCAATAACTGTGAGGAGATTATCTTCTAAAGAATATCAATTGATATCAGGAGAGAGGAGATGGAGAGCATCAAAGGATGCTGGTCTTGATGATATTCCTGCATATATCAGAGAGGCTGATGATCAAGCTATGCTTGAAATTGCATTGTTAGAGAATATCCAAAGAGCTGATTTAAATGCTATGGAAGTAGCCCTTTCCTATCAAAGATTGATTGATGAATGTGAACTTACACATGAGGAATTATCTGATAGATTAGGAAAGAAAAGAAGCTCAATTACTAATTATCTAAGAGTACTTAAATTACCAGCCCCAGTACAAAAAGCACTGAAATCTAAAGCAATAAGTATAGGTCATGCCAAAGTCTTAGCAGGAATTCAGAAAACAGAAGTTCAGCTTTTACTATTAGAGAGAATCTTGATTGAAGGGCTATCTGTGAGGGGTACTGAAAGAACATTACTTAGACTTAATCAACCACAAAACCTTTCTAAAGTTAAGGACAATCCTGGGATACTACCTGAAGTAAGAAAAATCAGAGATCAACTATCGGATAAAATCGGCGGCAAAGTGGATATAAACAGATCCAGCCATGGTAAAGGAACAATCAAAATACATTTTGGTAGTGATGATGAATTTAATGATATCATAGAATCTCTTTTGGATCGTTAATGCCTTATGCGGATCACTGGGCTGTTATTTGTTACTTTTCTTTTTATTACCACTTCTGTAGTATCTCAAAGATCTGTTAGCTCGTCTCCCACGGATACTACGTCATATGTCAAAAAGAAGCGAAATATATTCAAAGGGCAACCCGGCAAAGCTGCGCTCTACTCCTTGATAGTTCCGGGTGGAGGTCAGATTTATAATAAAGATTATTGGAAAGTACCATTAGTATATGCCGCTGAAGGTGCAGCAATCTATTATGCTATTTATAATAATGACAGATACTCTAATTGGAATACTTGTTATGAGAGCATAGTGAACAATAGCATAAATGAAATAAGTTGTGGAACAGTGACAAGCACTGATACAGCTTTCCGAATTAGAAATGGATTTAGAAGCAGAAGAGAGTTAAGTTTCGTATTTGTCGGAGTAGCGCATCTTTTGAATATTGTCGAAGCTTATGTGGACAAACACTTGACATTATTTGATACTTCTGATGATCTTTCAATATTACATACTCCCACAGTACCAACATTCGATAATCAGGTTACATTGATTAAAGTATCAATTCCATTGAATTAATTTTCTAAATATTTATTATGAGAAGGCTTTTATTACTATTCGTCATTTTAGCATTTTGCCTCCTAGGCACAGCACAAAATTCACAAGGATTTATTCTTACGGCTACTCATATATTTGATGGAAAGGATATTGTTGAAAATAAGGCTATAGTTGTTGAAGAGGATTTAATCACAAATGTTATTGATAAAGAAGAAGTATACAAATGGACGAACTATAAGGTGCTGGACTTTCCTGACCATACACTCATGCCAGGGATGATAGAAGGGCATTCACACCTTCTTCTTCATCCATATGATGAAACATCCTGGAATGATCAAGTCTTGAAGGAATCAATAGCAGAGAGATCTATTAGAGCCGCCATTCACGCGAAATCAACACTTCTTTCAGGATTTACGACCACAAGAGACCTGGGGGCAGAAGGAGCTGGATATGCTGATGTGGGTGTTAAGCAAAGTATTGATAAAGGAGTTATACCAGGTCCCAGAATGATAGTAGCAGGGCCCGCAATTGTGGCCACTGGGAGTTATGGTCCTAAAGGATTTGCGGATCACGTTAAAGTTCCTCTTGGTGCCAATGAAGCAGATGGAATAGATGACCTTATTTCTGAGGTAAGAACACAAATTGGAAATGGTGCTGACATTATAAAAGTCTATGCAGATTATCGATGGGGTCCATATGGTCAAGCCATGCCTACTTTTACTATAGATGAGTTAAAACTAATTGTTGACATCGCATCCTCTAGTGGGCGACAAGTTGTAGCTCATGCTGCAACGGCTGAAGGAATGAGAAGGGCTGTCATTGCTGGTGTCCGCAGCATAGAACATGGCGATGCAGGAACTAGTGAAGTGTTTCAATTAATGAAAGAGCATAAAGTTGCGTTATGCCCTACCTTGGCAGCTGGTGACGCTATTATGCAGTATAGGGGCTGGAAAAAAGGAGAAGATGCTGATCCAGTTCGAATCAAAAAGAAAAAGACATCATTTGCGTTGGCCTTAAAATCAGGAGTAAGAATATTAGCAGGTGGAGATGTAGGTGTTTTCTCACATGGAGATAATGTGAGAGAATTAGAAATGATGGTAGAATATGGAATGAAAACGGAGGAAGTTTTAATAGCTGCAACATCAGGAAATGCAGATATCATGGAAATAGAAAAACAAGTAGGATCTTTATCAAAAGGTCTAAAGGCTGATATCATAGCGGTAGAAGGCGCACCACAAAAAAGTATTTCTAACCTGAGAAAAGTAAATTTTGTTATGAAAGACGGAAAGATTTACAAACAATAGTTAATCCGGAAATACATACTGCATAATTACTACATCGACCCATTTCCCATTAACAAAACCAATTTTATTTTGTGTGCCCACTATAGTATATCCAAATTTCAAATTGTATTGAATACTGACAATATTATTGGCCCAAATTTTTGCTACTAGATGTCTATATCCTTTGTTTTTTGCTTCTGACATCAAGTGAATTTTCATTGATTTTCCATATCCATTGGCCAATTTCTCTGGGTGAATAAAGACAGAAGTTTCACCAGCCTTTGCATATCCTAACCGATCACTATATTTCTTTAAGATTCCCCACCCTACTACTTCATCATTATCTTCAATCACATAAAGTCCTTCTGACGACTCTTGTGTTATTAAAAGGGTTTCAAAATATTCTGGAGACTTTATCTCTAAGTCCATAGTTGATTTACCAAGGTAATAACCATAGATTTCGGCGATACTGATTAGATTTGATTGGGTTGCGTTTTTAATTTTCATCATTCACCATTAAAATCTACTGTGAATTGTTATCTAATACAGATAATGCTCTTTCCTAAACTTTAAGTGGAAAATATCTTCTCCACCTTCTATTCCACTCTAATTCCATTTTCAAAACCTACTAAATAGGCATTTGAATACTTTTTTAATAATTCTTCCTTTAGATAGAAATTTGCATCATTTCTATTTTGAAAATCTCCCACCATATACAAATGATTGTTATCCTTCGTAATAAAATCTAATACATTTTCATTTTCACTGAATATAGTGTGATCGACTGGTAGAGTAAATCTTGAAAAATGGATTACTAGTTTGTAACCTGTGTAGTTTGCAATATCAGAATTAACGAGCTTTGTCAAGGTGGATTTCGTATTTTTTACTTCTTGATTCTTATTGATTTCTTCCGTTACTAGGTCATGTCCTTCTTCTTCAATATTCTCACCCTTTGCTCTTTCCTGTTCATTGGCTTCACTATTTTTTGCTAATGGCAAGTCATCTTCAGAAGTTACACGAACTTGACTACCACCAAACTCAAGTTCATTAAGCATTTTTTCAAATTTTTCTTCTCTTTTCAAAGTGGTAAGAGATTTTAATAAAGACGTCTGTTCTATTTTAAGAAGCCTTAACTCTGTCCTTCTGTTCACTTGATGATCTGCTTCGGAACATTTTACACCTTCTTTACAATTATTAATCAACTGTGATTCACCATATCCTTGTGCAGTCATTTGATTGGGGTTTACTCCTCCTTTATCAAAAAGGTAACCAACTGCTGATTCTGATCTTTTTTGAGAAAGGTCGTGATTGTAATCCGACATCCCTCTCGAGTCTGTGTGAGAACTCAGTTCAATTTCAATATTCGGGTTATCGTTTATGAAAATTGATACCTTATCAAGTTCTTTAGCGGCTTCAGTTGTTATTCTATAGTCGTCCAGATCGTAGTATATATTTGATAATGAGATAATTTTGCCATCATAATATCTTTCTAACTCTACATTAGCTAGAAGGGTACCCTGTGTATTCCCCTCTGTTAAATTATCAGAGACTCCAGGTCTTACATCTCCTATTCCTTCAAAACAGAGTATGCAACCTTCTACATCCACAAAAGCTTCCATTCTTTTAGAAAGAAAATTGGGATGCCTCACTAACACAGTATAGTGATTTCCCTTTTTAAGATCTACTTTGAAATCTGGAAGAACAAGACTATCTATGATTAAAACTTCTTCTTCTTTAGTATTATTGAATACTTCTACCAAGGCTCCTTTTAATTGGTTTTTAGGAGCGTTGGGTTCGGCGTTTTTCTCAGCTAACGTAATTTCGAAAATATATCCAGGTTCTCTTTTGAGTTCATGACTTAAAAACACAGTATCATTTTCTGAGATTTGTTCCCTCTTAATTTCTATTTCAATTGTTTCAAACAAATCATTTTCTAACCTCAATAGGTAATTATGACCAGTTTGAATATTGAATATATATTTACCGTTTTCATCTGTAATCGCAGTTTGCGTATCATTAGTGACGAAGTCAATGAGGGTTACATTTACACCTTTCAGAAATCCACGATTACCTGATTCAAATGCGTACCCTTCTACTTGAGTTTGAGAAAACACAAATGAACTCACAAGGGTAAAAAAAGCAGTTATGATTATCCTTATCATCTGATTGAGTTATATATTATCTGGGTTCAAAAATAGTATTTCGATGATCTTTATAGAAGGGGTTAAGCTATTTTACAGTTAATTAACCTAAATGACAGCTCTACCTTTCGAGTAATGGAATCTTATTTAATTATTATACGTTTGGTCAATAGAAGAAGTAGTTAAACAATTTTTAATTTTTACTAACAAAAATAATGGAGCTTTAATGAAGATAGTGTTTATGGGTACTCCGCAGTTTGCAGTGCCATCTTTGGATATATTATTAGAGAATGGGTATGATATTGTTGGAGTTATCACCGCGCCGGATAGATTAGGAGGAAGAGGTAGAAATAAGGTGATAGAATCTGATATTAAAAAATACGCGATTTCTAAAGGCCTAAGAATTTTGCAACCCACAAATCTTAAAAATGAAAAGTTTCAAGATGATCTCAGGACTCTAAATGCTCAGCTGCAATTTGTGGTTGCCTTCAGAATGTTGCCTTCATCGGTATGGGATATGCCACCTCTGGGTACATATAATTTACATGGTTCTCTTCTGCCATCTTTCAGGGGAGCAGCGCCAATTAACTGGGCAATAATGAGTGGTGCAAAAATGACAGGTGTCACGACTTTCAAACTAAAGCATGAGATAGACACAGGAGATATTGCTTTTACAGAGGAAGTCCCAATTACTGATACCGATACAGCAGGGTCTCTTCATGATAAAATGATGATAACAGGAAGCCAACTCGTATTAAAAACGGTAAATGCTATATCGGATGACACGTTGGTTCTCAAGGGTCAAGACAATTCACTTATGAGTAAAGCCCCTAAAATATTTCATGAGACTTGTGAATTAGATTTCACAAAAGATGTTCTTAGTGTCTATGATCATATTAGAGGTTTAAGTCCCTATCCTTTGTCATGGATGACTTATCTAGATAAGAAATTGAAAATCATATTTGGGACACCGATAATTGAAAAACACAATCATAGTCCTGGTGAAATAATTACTGACTATAGGTCTTACATGCATTTAGTGTGCAAAAATGGATATATAAATTTGGAAGAGATCCAATATGAAGGAAAAAAAAGAATGAAAACTAGAGATTTCCTAAATGGAATGGGGGCTAGAATGAAAACACTATTGACTCAATAATAGCATAAGCACAATACCCTAAAGTTGATAGTTCTGGAGTCAGTTCTTGACTTAATCCATTTAGAAGAGATGAGTCCATCTCTAATTCCACTAAATAAGCTAAAGACATAAAAGAGAATACAAAGACCATCAGGAGAAAGATGGATTGTTTTGTTCGGTTTTTAATTGTGTTGCTCATCTTGATGACTAAAAAATTAAATACGTGTTAATAACGATAGAAAGAATAAAAATATTACAGATATCTTAACATCATTTAAATCATACAATACTTGGGATGCTATTTATCAAATTTTTGGTGTAATCTTCTTTAGGATTTTGAATTATTTCTTTTGGTATTCCTTCTTCCACTATTTTTCCATATTGCATTACAACAATTCTATCACAGAGGTAACTTACAACAGAAAAGTCGTGAGTGATAAAAATTATACTCACACTTAAAGTTGTCCGGAGATATAGAAGTAGATTTAGAATTTGTGCCTGGACAGAAACATCAAGTGCCGATACAGACTCGTCGCAAAGCAATATTTCTGACTCCATCGCAAGAGCCCTTGCTATGCAGACTCTTTGTCTTTGTCCCCCAGAAAGTTGGAAAGGATATCGCATATAGAATTCTGACGGGATGCTAACCAAATCAAAGAGATCCAAAACCCTTTGTTTTTTATTGCCACCATAATTTATGATATCTAATGCTTCTCTTACAGCTTCTCCAATTTTCATTTTTGGATTTAATGAAGAATATGGATCCTGAAAAATGATTTGAATTCTTTTTCTGAATGGCTTCCATCCTCGGGAGGACAAAAGAGAAAGATCAACTCCATCAAATATTATTTTGCCTTGATCTACATTTTCTATTCCTAGAATACATTTAATTAACGTTGATTTTCCAGATCCTGACTCCCCTACTATTCCTAAAATCTCCCCTTTATTAAGGGAAAGAGAAACATTTTGAACTGCTTTAGTGGAAGGTCTTTTTAATAGTCCCAAGAATGCTTTCTTAAAATAGGTTTTATCAATATTTTCAATATTCAAGATTGATTCTTCAGACCATTTTCTAGAAAGGGGAAGTATTTTTTGTGTTACCGTTGGATTTATAATATCAGAGACTGTGGAAAGTCTTTTTGATCTTTTCTCTAACGATGGCCTACACGCCAAAAGAGCTTGAGTATATTTTTGTTTTGGAGCCAAAAAGACATCTTTGGTTGGCCCATGCTCTACAATTTCCCCTTGATACATTATGTAGACTTTTTCACTTATTTGTGACACAAGAGCTATATCGTGTGAAATAAATAAAAGGGCCATTTCTAATTGCGCAGACAAATGTTTGAGTAAAGAAATTATTTCTTTTTGAATGGTTACATCCAGAGCTGTAGTTGGTTCATCTGCTATTAACAAGGCCGGGTCACAAACAAGTGCCATTGCTATCATAACTCTTTGAATCTGTCCACCACTGATCTCATGAGGATAAGAATCATAAATTCGCTCAGGTTCACTGAGTTGTACTAACTTGAAAAGTTGAAGTGTTCTTTCTCTTGCTCTATTTTTGTCTTTTCCTTTATGAGTAAGAAAAACTTCATCAACCTGAAAACCGCATTTATAAACTGGATCAAGAGAGCTCATTGGTTCTTGAAAGATCATTGCCACTTTCCTGCCTCTTATTTCATTAAGCTTATCTAAGTCAAGTTCATTAATATTTAACCGTTGATTTTCGTAATAAAAAGAAATACTACCGCTGCTGTATGAGGCATTCGGAGAAGGAAGTAAACCTAATAAGGATAGAGATGTTAAAGTTTTTCCTGAACCTGATTCTCCTACAATTCCTACTCTTTCTCCTTTATTAATTTCGATATTCACATGATCCACAACTGTGTGGACTTCATTTTCACCGTTGTCAAATGAAATGCTCAGATCATTAATTGAAACAAACTCTGTCATTAATAAGTCTTAGATTTAGAGATCACTGAGAATAAATTTACAATAAATGAAGAAGGCAATGTATGATTTGACCAATGTTGTATCGTTTTAGACTTTTCAATCTCAACACAAAACTTAGAATATCAAAAGAATAATAAAAATATCAGCTTTGAGCCTTTTAATGATTATCCTGCTCATTGCGGCGGTTCTCTATTTTAACAAAGATAAAATTGTAAAAAAAGCTGTAGAGGAAATAGAACTCGCCACAGGAACTGATATTGTTTATGAGTCCACCTCCATAGGAATAGATGGTTCTTTCCCAAATATTCGAGTATCAGCAAATGATCTAAGAGTTAGAAAAAGTCATGACACTATAACATTAGTTGAACTAGAGTCAATTAGCGCAGCTGCAAACCCATTACGAATAATTAGAAATAGCGAACACATCGAATTGTCTGAGATTGTCCTTATCAACCCTTTTATTAATTTAATAAAGGACCAGAATGGAGAAGCGAATTGGGACTTCATAACAAAAGAAAAGGATCAAGAAACAAGCAGTAACAAAGGGTTTTCATTCAATAAAATTACCGTTAAGGATGGAACGTTATCATTTCTAGATAGGCAATCTGATCTCTCATTATTACTAAATAAATTTTCTTACAATGGAGAAATGGTGATAGATCAAAATGATTTGAAACAAAAAGGAAATTCTGAATTTCATGTTCTGATCAAAAGCCAAGATTATAACAATGTAAAATATAAAGTAGGTCTTGAATTAAATTCAAATTATTATACAGCAACTAATAATTTATCTATTGAAAATTCTGATTTAATAATTAATGCACTTCAATTAAATCTGGATGGAAGAATTGGACAAACAACCGAAGGAGTAGATTATAGATTAAATATCGAATCAAAAGACCAAGAATTTTCTAATCTGCTTTCTCTTCTCGAAAATCTCAACAACATTCCAAAAGTTGATTTAAATGCAAGTGGTCAGTTTTCTGTCAATGGATATTTATCAGGGCAAATGAATAGTAAAAGTCCTTATCCAATATATGCACTAAATATTGATGCAAAAGACGGAAGATTTTATCTACCCTCTGACCCTTCTCATGTCCTTGAAATTGACCTCAATACTCAGTTGCGAAATAAAGATCATACAACCCCTTTTACAGAATTGTCAATGAGTAGATTGAGCCTTAAAAGAGATCATGAAAAAGTAGAAGGGGCAATTTTCTTAGATCGATTTGAAAATTCTTTGAGTGTTTCTTTTGATATAGATGCCAAAATTGATGATATCAAAAACTTTGATGACCTGGTGGATTATGACCTAAATGGAGGCAAGGTACATCTACTTTCTACAGGTGATTTTGTGATAGATGAAAAAGGTTCAGGGTATACTGATGCAGAATTCAAAGTGGATTGGGAAGCTGAAAACATTGACTTCATAATGGATTCCTTAAGAGTTTACTCTTCCGTTTCTGAAGGACTAGGAGATGAAAGAAGCCTAACTATAAATTTTGGAAAAACCAATTACGGCTCATCTGATTTGAGAGGAGATATGGTAATAAAGAAACCATTGGAATACTTGAAAGACGATCCATCCCTTCTATTATCCCTTAACATCAAAAGTGAATACATAAATCTCAATGAACTATTAAATGATAATGGGACTTCCTCTAATCAAAATGAAGATCTGTCTTGGATCAATGCAAAGATAAATTTACAAGCTAAAAAAATACAGTATAGAGGAATACCGATTACAGATTTCACTCTAGATAGTCATCTAGAAGAAGACAGATTTATGATTAATAATTCTATTGGAGAAATAGAGGAAAGTGACTTCAAGGCAATGGGACAATTGAATAATCTAAGCTCTTATCTAAATGATAAAGGTGCATTGATTGGCACTTTAGATTTTGATTCTAAGGAATTGGATTTAGACAGATTAGAAGAGCTGTATTATGATACAACTTTTATTCTCCAAGATTCAACAGCTTCGGTAGCTTTTGAAAACTTAGACATCAAGATTATTTCAAGTAGTAACTCTCTCAACTACTATAATACTCATATCTATGAAAATTTGGCCTCATTGAACCTTAGAGATAACCGATTGATAATCACTGATTTTATATCTAGTTCATTTGGAGGAAAGCTAAATGTGCAAGGGGACATCAAATTTGGGGCTGTTAAAAGTAATGTAGAGCTAAAAACGAATTTCGAAAATATAAGTATTGCCGAAAGCTTAGAATCTCTTCCTTTTTTCAAAAAAATATCTTATCCATTGACTTTTATTGATGGAAGAATTAATACCACATTATCCTTAGCTACGGGATTGGATAATAATTATAATTTCATTTATCCAGAATTGAATGCATTTGCACTTCTAGAAACTTTAGATGGAAAGATTACAGATTTCAAACCTTTAGAAAAACTCAATTCATTCTTAGGACTTCATGATAGAGCGGATTTGGTAATCAAGCAATCCAAAAATTGGATAACCATTCAAGATGGATGGGTACAAATAGAAGAGTTTGTATTCTCAATAAACGATTATCATTTTAAGGTAAAAGGTGCACACAGTTTAGAAAACAATTTGAACTATACAATTTTGGCTGAAGTGCCTTCAGCTAAAATTTCTCAAATAAACTTGGAGGAACATGTTAGTCCTAACCTCATCGCAAAATTGAACAAATACAGAAGCGTTCAAAAAGGTCACTTAGGACTTTTATTTGAAATGAAAGGAACGTTTAACACCCCAACTATAAAACTCAATGAAATTGACGTGATTTCTGCTGGAAAAGCTTTGGTAGAACAATCAATACAAGATGCAAAAGACAGTATAAGGACAAAGATTGATACAATACGGACAGATATAGAAAATGATGTGAGAGATACCTTAGATGTTTTCTTGGACAATGGAGAAGAGAAAATAGAAACTATTTTTGATTCTGCCCAGGTCAAATTCGAGGAGGAGATGAAAAGTAAAATAGATTCAACAATTCTCAATCAAATTGACAGTATTGGAGGAAATATTATCAAGGATAATAAAACTTTAGATAGCTTAAAAGACCAAATTTTTAAGCTAAAAGGAATCTTTGGACGCAAAAATTCCAAATAAAAATTTGTTGTTTTCAATGAAAGGGTTTTCTTTGTCATTCAAGTAGTTAAAATGAAAGTACTCATTAGAACATGGTGGTGGCACAATTATTCATCTCAGCAGGGGATTGGATAAAGTTGTACATCATTAACTATGAGTAAAAACGGCTTGTCGAATTTCACGACAAGCCGTTTTTTATTTTACAAGATTTGAAATGAAAGAAATGAAAATAATAACACATCACAAAGAAATTATAGCAGACCTAACGACACCTGTTTCCTTATATCTAAGAATAAGGGAGAAATATGGAATAGCTCATTTGTTAGAGACCTCAGCTTATTCAGTGAAAGAAGGAAGTAAATCAATGATTTGCTTCAATGAATTAAAATCCTTCCGAATTGATGAAGGTGTATTTAAAACAGGTGAGTTTGAAAAACGTGAGTTTGACATTTATGAGGAGGTTCAGTCATTTATGGCCAGTTTTGAACTAGACACCTCTTCTAGCCTTTATGATAGTCAAGCCATTTTTGGATATACTTGTTATAATGGTGTGCAACATTTCGAAGATATTCAGCTGTCTTCAGAAAAATTGGATGAAAGGATTCCAAATATGCGATATGGGTATTATCGCAACATCATCATATTTGACCATTTTCATGAAAGTCTAATTCTTATAGATAATTGCCCCGAAGGAGAAAACACGAATTTGGACAGTGTGGTTCAACTAATCAATGGTAGGTATCATGCTGTAGGAAATTTCAGAACTGCGGGAGAAGAATACAGTAATATGACTGATTCAGATTTCAAAGGCATGGTTACAAAAGGAAAGAAACATTGTAAAAGAGGAGATGTCTTTCAGATTGTATTATCCAGAAAATTTTACTTGCCATATAAGGGAGACGATTTTAATGTTTATAGGGCGTTGCGTTCTATTAATCCTAGTCCTTACCTATTTTACTTTAACTACAAAGACTACAGAATATTTGGTTCATCTCCTGAGGCTCAGCTAAAAATAGAAGATGGAATAGCAGAAATACATCCCATTGCTGGAACATATCGTCGAACAGGTGATGAGGAATATGACAAAATCAAAGCAGAAGAATTGGCAAATGACCCTAAGGAGGTTGCTGAGCATGTAATGTTAGTAGATCTTGCAAGAAATGATCTGAGTAGAAATAGTAAGAATGTAGAAGTTGTGGATTATAAGATTATTCAATATTTCAGTCATGTTATTCATTTAGTTTCGAAAGTAATAGGCAGAGTAGTTGATAAGACAAAAAGTGTAAAAATATATGGTGACACTTTTCCGGCTGGGACTTTATCAGGAGCACCTAAGTACAAAGCCATGAGTCTAATAGATGAGTATGAACCAAATGGAAGGTCATTTTATGGTGGTGGCATTGGATTGATCAAATTCAATGGAGAATTAGATCATGCCATTATTATTCGATCTTTTTTAAGCAAAGACAATGTAATGATAAGACAAGCAGGAGCAGGGATTGTAATGAAATCAGAAGAAGAAAGTGAACTTCAAGAAGTAAGTAATAAGCTAGCTGCATTAAAAAAAGCAATTTCATTAGCAGAAGAAATTGGCTAAGAATTTGAGAAAAGAAAAGTGATGAAGAAAATATTGATAATAGACAACTACGATTCTTTTACCTACAACTTGGTGCATCTCATTGAAGAGATTGTAGGATATGAAATTACAGTATGGAGAAATGATCAATTTAATATTGAAGATGTTGATCAATTTGATATTTTATTCTTTT
>DKPS01000275.1:17094-17964 GCA_002471345.1 Saprospiraceae bacterium UBA7328 | reverse complement strand
AAATGAACATAAGGATCATTAAATCATGGGGTAGAATTATGACCAAAAAACGAAACTCGGTAAATTCAATAGACTTCGACTCAATATACTTTGTAGGTAATGTTATTAGTATTGAATCATAATTGATCAACTACCTAAAGTCATCATTAATGGACATGAGAATGGATTTGTTTATAGGCGCAAACCACGTAAAAAACCAGCATCATGCAAGAAGATTATTTGGTTATAGTACTAATAAAGACTCTAATCAGTTATATTTTCGGCATGATTATGAAAAACAGTAGACTACTGCAAATTTCATTATAATTCACCAAAATATTTTTTAAGAAAAAAATCAAGAATGTTTAAAGCTGTACAATTAGTTCTTATTTCATTTCTGTTTTGCATCTCTTCATCAGCACAAACTGATAGATGGCAGCAACATATCAACTATGAAATGAAAATCGATTTTGATGTAAAGAGTCATCAATTCAAAGGCGAACAGACGGTAGTATATACAAACAACTCTCCAGAGACGCTAGATAAAATATTTTACCATCTGTATCTCAATGCTTTTCAACCAAATAGCATGATGGATATGAGATCACGATCTATTCTTGATCCAAGTAGAAAGATCATGGATAGAATTTCGAAATTGAAGCCTCATGAGACTGGGTATCAGAAAATTTCAAGTTTGAAGCAAAATGGAAAGGATCTCAATTATCATATAGAAGGTACTATTTTGGAAGTAGAATTGGCCGATGCAATCGCTCCGGGGGCTTCTTCCACATTTGAAATGATATTTGATTCTCAAGTTCCAATTCAGATCAGAAGAAATGGCCGTGACAATGCAGAAGGTGTAGATTATTCTATGGCTCAGTGGTATCCAAA
>DKPS01000275.1:504-16788 GCA_002471345.1 Saprospiraceae bacterium UBA7328 | reverse complement strand
TCTATGGCTCAGTGGTATCCAAAAGTGTGTGAATATGACTATCAAGGATGGCACGCAAATCCATATATAGGAAGAGAATTTCACGGGGTATGGGGAGATTTTGATGTCAAAATCAACATTGACAAAAAGTATACATTAGCTGCTAGTGGTGTTCTGCAAAATGCGGATAAAATAGGAAGAGGATATGCAGATGTAAAAAGAGCTAAATCTCATAAAGGAAAGATTGAATGGCATTTCAAAGCTGAAAATGTACATGATTTTATGTGGGGAGCTGATAAGGACTATGTAGTGGATAGCAAAGTCTTTCATGATGGGACGAAGGTTTATTTCGCATATATCCCTGGTCCCAAAACCACAGATAATTGGAAGCTGCTCCCTGATATTTTAGATAATGCCTTAGAATATATAAATGCTAATTATGGCAAATACCCTTATCCAGTATATTCTTTTATCCAAGGAGGAGATGGCGGTATGGAGTACCCTATGGCAACATTAATTACAGGAGAAAGGAATATAGGCAGTTTAGTAGGAGTGAGCGTGCATGAATGGATGCATAGCTGGTACCAAATGATTTTGGGAACAAATGAAAGCCTCTATTCATGGATGGACGAAGGATTCACTTCATGGGCTTCTGCGGCGACAATGAATCATTTGAGGGCTAGACAATTGATCCCAGGCGATTTTGTGCCAAACCCTCATATAAGATCTGTAGAAGGGTTTGTGAGATTTGCCAATACTGGTAATGATCAACCTTTGAGTATACACTCTGATCACTTCAAGACTAACCGAGCTTATGGAGTTGCTGCTTATACAAAAGGTGCAGTGTGCTTATCACAATTGCAATATATTATGGGCAAAGATGTATTTGAATCAGCTCTTTTGAGATATTTTGAAACATGGAAATTCAAACACCCTAATCCTAATGACTTCTTTAGAATTATGGAATTGGAGTCAGGTCTTGAGTTGGATTGGTTCAAAGAATATTTCGTTTATACTCGTGATATGGCGGATTATGCTGTAGGAGAAGTAACTGAGCAAGATGGAAAGACGAGAATAGATTTAATGAAACTAGAACAGATGCCAATGCCTTTGGATGTCACTGTTACATTTGAAGACGGTGCTACCAAATTGTTTCATATTCCTATTACATTGATGAGAGGGGAAAAGAAATTTGCAAAACAATCTGTTGAAGTTCTCAAAGATTGGGCTTGGACTCATCCCATTTATACTATGGAAGTAGATAAAGCAGTGAAAGGAGTCCAGATAGATGCGAGTAATATGATGATGGACAGAAATAGAGAGAATAACGTTTGGAAGAAATAGAAACGAAATATTAAAAAATTAGAAAAGGCAGTCACCTCATTGAGTGAGGACTACCTTTTTTATGTGAAAGAAATTGAGAATAACAATACCCTAACTTCCCCTTCATACAATTTAACAAATATCATACGTAGTCTTATTGAACGTTAATTGTTCAACATTTAAAATTAGCATTATGAAAAAGGGAATTCTTTTTGCATTGCTAGTCTTGACACCACTGTTTACATTTTCCGCACCTGATAGAAATAATGAAGTCTATGGCTTGTGGGAAGATTATCGCACCGGACTTTCGATCCAAATCAAACCTGGCAAACGTCGTAGTATTATGGTAAAACGAATCGATGGAAGACATCGAGCTCGTTGGGTCAAATATGACAGATTAAGGCGAGGGCATTATGATGACTGTGATGGGAATTCTATTAGGCTTACCCGAAGAGGTTTAAAATGGAGTAAGAAGTATGGTCGTCGTACTTTTTACCTTGAAAGATCTTATCAATATTATAACCGTCATGGTTATAATAGAAGAGAAAGGGATTATAACTATGGACGGGACTATGGCAATAGGAGAGGGACAAATCGTTATGATTCTTATGATTTGTCAGGAAACTGGCATTGTGATGTCCATAATGTCGACATTGATATTTCATATTACAATGATGGAATTAGGGTAAGGAGGTATAATAATCGACGAAGAGGATATGATGATTGGTATAATTACAAAAGGGATGTCAAGAATAGAAATAGGTATTTTGGTGCTGATAGTAAGTACTATGAAATCCATGGAGATCAAATTACTTTTCATGATTCTCGCAGAGGTAAAAAATTGAAATTTAAGAAGAAAAGAAGGAGATGACGAGAATTTACAACATAAAAAAAGGTGCTCAATTGAGCACCTTTTTTTTATTAATACTTTTCTTAGAATTGTCAGTTTAGGAGACTTTTATGTACTTCTCTACATCAGTCTCATCGAATGATTTACCATTCCATTTGCCCAACCACTCGCAGTTCTTCTTCGTTCTTAGATACTGTTGATATGATCTTACTGCTTCTACTCTGTTTGTTCTTTTGATAGTAATATTGTTATTATATCCGTTTTTTACATTGAAGTAGTATACATCTGTACCAAAATCGAATTTTTTTGTACTTCTACGCGGCATGTGTAATGAATTTATATTTAGAAAATAATATGTCGTGTGTATCCATGGAGGTGAGGACTTCTGAAAACCATTCGTATAAATAATGACTTTGAAGGTCTGAACTTGACCTTGAATTTGAATCCGATATTTTCTCAGTATGTGTTATCCCCATGTAAAGAGTTAACAAAAATATATTAAAAAATCTCGAATTTCCAAATAATATTTCTTAAGACTTCCTTAAATGTCTCTTTTCAAGAACATAAAGTAGGATAAACCGAAAAATATCGAAATATATATTACCGATGAGATAGCAGCTTGTCCATATGTAAGTAGAAAATCAAAATCCAAATCATCCATTGGTATGGCTTCGGCGTATCTGAACAAAGGGTTTGGCATCAAATCTTCAAATGAATTTGCAGGATAATAATTGATTGACGAATTCTTAAATCCCATCATTTTACCGTGTACTCCCCACCTTAAAATAATTTCAACTAGAATGACATAACTCAAGTAAAACATTACTGCAATTCCGGACCTCCGTAATAAAAAAGCTATGAAAAAACCAATAGAACAATACCCGAGAGACATTAAGAAGAATCTAGGGATCGCCCAATTATTGTCAAAAGCATAAGCGAGGTCAGCGCCTTCTGTATGCCACAGTCCTATACCCAAACCAATCACTGCATACATAAATGTCACAAAAAGACATAGCACGATTGTAGATGTCATTTTAGACATGTAAAAATCATGTCTGGTATAACCACTTATGATGTTTTGACGCATTGTTTTATAACCTACTTCAGAGGTAATCATATAAATGACCATGAGGCCTATGAAGAAGAAGACTAACCAATTCCCAACATAACCTAAATAGGACCACATTGACGGGAATTCAAAGAATATGGAGTTGTTAGGAAGTGGTGGTGGAACATTCTTAAATTCCTTTCCAATAAAAATGGAAGTTGGCATAAAAACCAAAAACATGATTCCAAGTAGCGAAACCACGGCATTTTTCCTAAACTTCAACCATTCGGTTACTAACAAATTGTAATATTTCATGGTCTTACTCTTTTGTGATTTCAAGAAATTCTTCTTCGAGTTTTCTTTTTCTGCTTACGAAGTGATTTGTGACTATTCCTTTGGAAAAAAGGAATTTATTTAGCTCTTCTACATTTGTATCTGAAGGAATAGTGCATTCTAGCCAAGTGTTTTTCCGACTTAAATTTTCAATGTTACTAAATTCAGAAAGTACTGTAGCTAATTGATCTAAATCGTGGCTACCTACCTCTATAGTAATATCATCGGAAAGTATAGAACCCACGAGGCCAGTTGCAAGCAATTTTCCATTTTTAATAATGGCAACATGATCACATATCTTTTCTACTTCATGAAGAATGTGACTGGCCAAAAGGACCGTTTTTCCCATGCTTGCTATTTCTGTCATCACATTTCTCACTTCAGCAATTCCTTGTGGGTCAAGACCATTTGTCGGTTCATCAAAAATTAGTACTTCTGGATCTCCTAAAAGAGTCGCAGCTATTGCTAGTCTTTGTTTCATTCCTAAGGAATAGGCTCTAAATTTTGACTTTTTACGATGGAGCAGATTGACAAGTTCCAAGAGGTCATCGAAATTATTTCTCTTTCCACCTTTGATCTGATCGACAATTTTGAGATTCTCTGTGGCATCGAGATATGGATAGAAATTTGGAGTCTCAAGAATGGCTCCAACCTTTTTTCTATGGTAGTCCCCATATTTCCCTTCAAACCATTGATAGGTGCCTTGATCAGGTTTGATGATATCAAGTATCATTCCTAACGTGGTGGTTTTTCCACTACCATTTGGTCCTAAAAGGCCATAAATAGTACCTTCTTCAATTTCGAGATTTAGTCCTTGCACAGCTTTTATTCTGCCATAGGATTTACTCAAATTATTAATGCTTAATGCAATCATAATGTGACAAGCAATTGTATTCGGCAGAAAACTACGATTTATTTGAAGTTCCTAATAGAAGGTTAGATCAAATGAAGCAAAGCATGGATAAGACCTATAAAATGGAGGATAGAATTGATTTGAAATTTGAAGAATTTTACTTTGTACTTACTTCCACTAAATGACTTGCTCTGCGTATTAGGAATTTTTTTAGAAGGATAATTTTTATGGCCTATTAAACCTGAACAGTGGATAGAATATGTGAAAAAAGTTAAATTCAGATTCTTCTTTATTTGAATTTAGATTGATGAAATTGTGGTATTTAAGAATTTTGATCTAGATGGATATTTTAATTAATGATAGGCAGTGTTATGCTCAAGAGGTTTACCACACTCATCACATGTCATTGGTGCACCTGCTCCTCCTTCATGCCCATCTGGACAGGTAAAGTGCCAAACACCACTATCATTTTGTGCAGGTTCTTCATTCTCACTATCAGTATGATAATCTTCATTATGGATCAATTCTGATCCACATTGGGGACAAATTCCTTCTACACCCGATCCATGACCATTTGCACATTTAAAATGCCATATGCCATTAGGGCTTTGAGCAGGATCACTTTCAGTATTTCTTGGCCTAATATTTTGATCAGCCCCAGGGCTTTGACTTGGATTGTTGTTATTGAAGTGGTAGGCAGAATTGTGATGTAATTGTTTTCCACATACTGGACAATTTCCCTCATAATCCAAAACTCCTCCAACACATCGGTCTGGGCATACATAATGAAATAAAATTCCTTCATCATTGGCAGGTTCCCATGTGCCTGGCAATGTCCCTGAGTCTACTATTTTTTCTTTTGGTTGCTCAATTTTAGATGATGAGTTACTGCTTTTATTATTGTACTTACAACTTGAAAAGCCCACTAATGCAATTGAACAATAAATTAAGAGTCTCAATTTCATTCTATTCTGTTTATGACGACGAAAATATGGAATTTACCTATGTCTAGTCTAAATGAAATACTTTATTCCTGAAACTTCGATATGCATACATTCTAGGTATACATTCAATTGTGGTCTTATTTATCTAGTGATGTCTTTAAATCATGATCGATGATCAATTTGTGATAAAATGTCTCTTTTTGAGCCTCGATTCGGATGTAATAGGTTCCTGAAATTAGATTTGTTAATGAATAATCTATATTGATATTTCCAGTACTGTAGTCCAAATTTTTCAATTGAAAGGTCTGCCCTAATGAATTAATCAATGCTATATTTACTATCTCTGTTGCATCACCTTTTACTGTTAGGTTAAACTGGCCATTATTTGGATTTGGAAAAACTTGCAACTTATTTAGCCAAGGCGTTTCCTGGACATTTGAAGTTTGTACGACTACTAATAATTCGTGGAAATCTGATCCACATAGATTAGTCACTTCCAATCTTACAGTATATTCTCCTTCTTGTTCGTAGATGTGGGTGGGAACTCTATCAGAGCTGGTCTGTCCATCGCCAAAATCCCAGAACCAAGAATTTGGGTTGCCTGAAGAAAAATCTGAAAAGCTTACAGTTAGTTCGTGAACTGTGAAATCAAAATTAGCAGCTGGTTCTACTTCACTAGAGAAGCTAACAATAACATCTATTGTGCTACTGCACCCATTTGGAGAAAAAACCTTCAGGTTGTAAGTCCCGGAAGTGAAAACCAATGGGAACTGATCGGTTGAGAAAAATCCATTAGGGCCTGACCATATAAAACTACTTTCTTCCATATTTGAACTTGCTACAAGCTGAATGGACTCTATATTACAATTGAAGGTGCCTCCTTGAGCCGTAATTTGAGGTAATTCGACATCTTGTTCGACGACGATGGATTCGGTGGATGAACATCCATTTTCAGCTGTGTAAATTACTGAATATGTTCCTGGATTTGTGACTTGAGGATTTGGTTCACTGGATGAAAAATCATTTGGTCCGTTCCAAGAATAGCTTCCACCTGGTATATCAGTAGAAAGATTCAATGATATATTACTTATGTTACAATTGAGCTTATTTGAGGAAAGATTTAGAATCGGATGGTTTCCATCAAGAAGGTTGATTTGATCACTTTGGCAGCAACCATTTTGTCCTTCTATTATCACAGCATAGGTGCCAGGTTGAGATACAAAAGGAGATTGTTCTTGAGAGAAGAAGTCATTAGGCCCATGCCAATAATATACAGCCTCGGGAGTCCCTGCATTAAGTTGAACTTCCTCCCCATCACAAATTGTTTGATCAGGCCCAAGGTCAATTCTCAAATCATTAATAATAGTAATCTTGAAATATTCTTCTGTCGTTAATCCGCAAGAATTTTGAGCCGATATACAATAGATATGTTCAATCTGAGATTGTGCTGCACTAACAGATCCATCCTCATTGAAAAAGCAATCCCCAAAAGAACTGCTGCACAGATCAAGCCCTAAGATATTGAGTACGCCATCACAAACATCAAAAGCACTTAGATTACTAAAAAGCAATTGAGTATCGGGATAGGGGTCATTACAGCTTATAGTAATATCCTGAGGCACACCAGAGATTACAGGCCCTGTCGATATAGGAATACTGTAAATTACTCGAAAGCCTTCATTTACTATGTTTCCACAATCATCTGAAGCAGAGTAGCTATAGATTATCTCAAAATAATTACCACAAAATTGGGCATTTGAAACAGAATCAAGAACAACAGAAGCAGAGCCACAAGCATCACTGGCTGTCGGAATATTACCAAATGCAAGGAAGTCTATATTGTTTTCACATTCTAGGTTAATACGTAGTTCATTGCCTTCAACGTCCCATGATGGTGAAGTACTATCACTCACGATAATGTTCACCATGAAGGATTCAGGATTTATGTTTCCACAAACATCTTGAACAGAATAAAACAAAGAACGCTGGAAGGTATTTCCACATCCTGCGCTGCTGGTCTCACTGGACAGAAATACATCCACTGCATTATGAACAGTGCTATCATGCAAACATTCATCTTGCGCTGAAGGAATATTTAATGCAATAAGGGAATCAATATCATCTCCACATTCGGCATAAAGGGTAAGCACCTGAGAAGAGTCATTCCAAATCGGGGCTTGGGTATCGTACTCTGCAATTGAAAATTCTTTTTTAGCTATATTGCCAGCTGCATCTGTTACTTTATATTCTTGTGTGGTGACTATTTGTGGACCAGTCAGGCAATCTCCATTTATGGAATACTGATTTTCTAAGACAATATCCTGGCTGATGTCTCCATCACAATCGTCCTCAGCAAATATATTGACGCCTCCTTGTAAAAGAGGCAACTCTGTTCTGCACTCCAATGTATAAGGAATGTCGACTGTTGAATCTATTGTGATAACAGGAGCCTTTTCATCCAGAATTGTGCACTCTAATACTTCAATGCAAGAAGAGCTAAATATTAGATCTGAAACAGAAATATAATTGGATTTTGGTCCCGAAAGATCAAAATTCCTTAATTGCCCACTATAATCTTTAAAGTTGTAGTCTGTTGCAGTTGATTTTAAATTGTTGTCGCCACCAGGATTTCCATCTGAAAATGAATAATAAACTTGTAGACCTGTTTCATTACCAATCAAGTTGCAATTCATATGCTCTATGATTTCATCTTGACTTCTTGAAATATTCCAGAAACGAAATTCGTCCATCTTACCATCAAAATAGGTGTTGTTATCATAATCCAATGATCGGCCAATAAAAAGATTCTGTTTTGAAAAGAGATCTTTAGGTTCGCGATCCATAACTGCAGACCCTACATCCTCTCCATTCAGATAAATTGTTGCAATTTGATCGTCACTGCCGTATAAGACAGCCACATGAAACCATTCCAATGCACTCACTTTAGTATTAGAATCTATAATAGTTCCTAACCATCCATCTTCCCAGTTAGTTACCCTAAATGATAATTCATCACCTTCAATTCTGAGATGGACTCTGGCATTCCAATCGATACCAAGATCATATATTGCATAATGAGATGCGGGTATCTGATCCATATAGATCCAAGTCTCAATAGTATAATCACTGACATTATCTATCAATCCTTTTGGAATTTGTAGATAATCGTCCTCACCATCAAAGTCCATAACTATTTGTCCACATCCAGGAATAATGGTTACTTGCTTAGTATAGTTTCTGATTCCACATCCTACATCATGAGTTGCGGAGATGATTCCATCAGAATTTATAATTACTCCTATACTTGTTTGATCTAATGAATTTTGCTCCCATCCTTCAGGAACGTTCCAGTATGTTTCACTAGAGTCTTCTGGAGTGGCAATGTAAAAATGATGAACAGATCCTTCACAGACGAAATCTGGGCCTATAAGCTCTTCCTGGTTCAGATCAAAAGTTACGGTTTCGGATAAATAGGATTTTTGAGCTCCATTTATAATTCTAGCTCCCCATTTTCCCGGATCAGAGGAAGTAAAGAAATGCTCTGTGGTGGCCGCAACAAATTCATCATTTTTATACCAATGCACCTCATCGAAGTCTTCATTGCTCATAATGGACATTTCAATTTTTGAACCACAATCAATATGATTCAGTACTGGAGGTTTGGGAATTCTCTTTGCAAATTCTGGGCTGTTTGAAAATAAGTCACTTTCCCAGATTCCTCTTCCCCAGGTGCTAATTCTAATCTTTCCGATGCTGGTAATGATATCAATATCTGAAGAATTAAAACTAGTGTTAGGGAGATTGTTACTATAGTCAATCCAGTTATTCAGGTTGTCATCAAGATACCCAATTTCTCCATCGGCAAGGGCATAGATTCCATCAAGGCTACCAGGTTGATGTACTACATAGGATTTCCAACTATTTGGGAAAAAGGATCTTAGACTTCTGAATGTTTGTCCACCATTTATGGATTCACTTATTTCCCAACCAGAGGTCCATATTTTACTGGGATTTTCATGATCAATTGTCAAACTGGAAATATAAAATTCATCTTGGACTTTGCTCCAGGTAGAGCCTCCATCTTCACTTTTAGCTATGGATCTACCATCTGAAATGTACATGAAACTTGGGTCAGATTCCGATATTTCTAAAATAGAAGGAGGATATAAAAAATTGAGATGACTTAATGATGTTTTGTTAAAACTTCGTCCAAAATCTTCGCTGATAAAAAGATCTTCAAAAGGGATGTACAATACATTGTTTTTAAAAGGGTGCATCCTAATAAGGGTCTCCCATGTGGCTTTCTGTTGTTCTTGATCAGAAAAAAGTAAGCCATCCCAATATTCTAATTGATTTTCTGAGAACTCACCTTTTATGGTCCAGCCTAGCTGAGCTGATGCATAAAAGGATCTTTCGGTAACTGGGTCGATAAGACCAGTCATCCCATCTCCTCCAGCAACAAATGTCCATCTTCCATTTGGAAGTTTGATTCTTGTACCACAGTCCTGCATACCTCCAATAATTAATTCTCCATGTGGAGACGAGGACATTTCTGCGAATTGCCCTACTCTTATGCCTTGAGTCAAAACATGTATCCCATCATCATTGACATATTCTAGTCCACCATCATTCGCTATAAAAAGTCTATTTGTGCCTGGTTGCCATTTCATGTCATGGAGATCTACATGTAATAACTCTGGTTCTCTCAATGAGGTCCATGAAATGCCTCCGTCTTTTGACCTTTTGGCAGTGACGCTACCCATTATTACATCATCTGCATCCGTTGGGTTGACAGCTAAGTGCATGGTCCATGCCCCTATTGTGCCAGTGAAAGTAGATCTTGGTGCTTTTTCAACGAAAGTCAACCCAGCATCTTCACTCTTATAGAGTGCTCCCAGTGATTCACCATTATTTGCGTATCCACCAATATAGACAATATTAGGATTGTCAGGACTTACAGCTATGCGGCCAAATAGCATGTCATCACTTTCATCGGAGGTGGATTCAAAGCCAATATTGATAGGAGCAAAACTGCTTCCTGTATCTGTTGACCTGTAATATTCAAAATCAAAATTTCTAGATTTAGTTTGATTTTTATCTCCTTGAATGGACCATCCTCTATTTTTTGTGACAGCTACATGCAGGATATTGGGATTTGAAGGATGAAGTTCTAAGTCATTAATTCTACCATCAATACCAGTCATCTTCGACCAATTTTCACCTGAATTTTGACTTCTGAATAGTCCTATTTCAGTAGCACAATAGAGGATGTGTGGTCTAGAAGGATCTATGACTAATCTATATATTTGAGTGACATCTTGTAGGCCATTATTTTTCAAATGCCATGTTTGCCCACCATCTCTGGAAACCTGAATACCGTAGCTATCGAAAAACCAGCTATC
The DNA here is from genome assembly GCA_002471345.1 of Saprospiraceae bacterium UBA7328. Classification (GTDB taxonomy): domain Bacteria; phylum Bacteroidota; class Bacteroidia; order Chitinophagales; family Saprospiraceae; genus UBA7328. Next base: position 6,056 of record DKPS01000275.1, on the reverse strand, counting down.
ACTATCTCCAGTAGCGACATACATGTTGTTGACATTACTAGGATCAACAATTATATCCCCAATGGCAAGATTGGGCCATGTGTCACTTATCAGATTCCAAGATAGTCCTGTATCATCAGATTTCCAGAGACCTCCAGCAGGTGTGCCTGCCCAAAGAATATTGGAATTAGTAGGATGAAAAGCAACTCGATCCACCCTACCTAACCACATTCCTGTCATATTGAGTAGAGGAGCATCTAAGCCAATGTATTGCCAATTATCATTTGAATTTGACTTAGCCAAAGAGCTGTTTTTAAATTTCATTTTTTCATTACGAGCCTGACGCTCAGAATAATAGCCTTTGCCATTTACCTTTTTGTCATAGTGGTTTTTATATAGTTGAAACTTGCCACTTCCTTTTATTTTTGAAAGATCCTTACCTTTTGTTTGGTTTTCAAAAGCCGCTACGACTTCATAATAACTTATAGTGGGATCATTCATTAGTACTCTCCAGCTTACTTCCTGAGCGTATACTTGTAAGAAGAGAGAAGTGTATAGAATGAGTAGACTATATTTTTTTATCATAGGTCTTGGATGTCGAAGCTGCCTCTCAATATAAGAATTGAAAGATTATTTGTAGGATGTATTTCTTCGAATTTTACTCTAGATGGAGACTATCTAGTAAAATCGAATAATTAGCAATGTGTAAGACAATATTAATTGGATTGCGTCTGAAGCCATGGGCGTCCTTTTGTCACACTTCTACTTATGACTAATTTTTGAATTTCGGATGTTCCCTCATAAATCTGGGTGATTTTTGCATCTCGCATTAATCTTTCCACATGATATTCTCTTACAAAGCCATATCCACCATGTACTTGGACAGCTTCTACAGTATGTTTCATAGCCATTTCTGAGGCATATAATTTTGCCATAGCAGCCGCAGTGGCGTATGGCATGCCTTGATCTTTCATCCATGCTGCTCTATATACCATCATTCTAGCTGCTTCTATTTCTGTTGCCATATCAGCCAGTTTGAAACCTACTGCTTGGTGCCTGTTTATAGGTTTTCCAAAAGCAACTCTTTGTTTAGAATATTCAAGTGCCAATTCATAAGCACCTGCTGCAATACCAAGAGCTTGGGCAGCAATTCCTATCCTTCCACCATCTAATGTCTTCATTGCGAATGTGAAACCGAATCCATCCTCTCCAATTCTATTATCCTTGGGTACTTTCACATCTTGAAACATCACAGAAGATGTGTCAGATGAACGTATGCCTAATTTGTCTTCTTTTTCACCTTGCGTGACACCTTCCCATTTTGATTCTACAATGAATACTGAAATCCCTCTATGCCCTTGCATATGATCTGTTTGGGCTATCACTAAATAGACATCTGCAGTGTGGCCATTTGTAATCCAATTTTTTGTCCCATTAAGGATGTAATGTTCTCCTCTTGGGTCGGCCGTGGTACTTTGACTTGTGGCATCACTTCCTGCTTCTGGTTCAGACAGACAAAATGCTCCTATCATCTCACCATTGGCCAGTTTTGTCACATATTTTTGTTTCTGTTCTTCATTTCCATATTTCTCTAATCCCCAGAGTACCAATGAGTTGTTTACAGACATAATAACGGAACAAGAATTATCAATTTTAGATAATTCTTCGAGAGCTATCACATATGAAAGTGTATCCATTCCACTGCCTTCATATTGCGTGTCTACCATCATGCCCATGAAACCAAGATCTTTCATAGTCTGTACTTGATCGGTAGGATAGGACATTGTTTTATCCCTTTCTATTACTCCAGGCTTCAGCTCATTTTGTGCGAAATCCCTTGCGGATTTTTGAATCATTAAGTGTTCCTCGCTAAGTGAAAAGTCCATAGTTGACAAAAATTTAACTCTAAGTAAAGTTTAAAAGTATTTAGAATGAAATTGGAATTCTAGCGAACTGTTGTTTAATAAAGTAGTTATTAAACTTATTAAGTCATATATCAAAGGACTACCTTCGGCGCTTATGGAAAAAGTATCACAACTTTTAGAATTATTGACTTTAGAGAAAATTGAGGAAAGAATCTTTAGAGGTCAGAATTATGAGACACCTTGGGGAAGGGTTTTTGGAGGGCAAGTTTTGGCTCAAGCTATTCAATCTGCTATACTTACAGTTGCTGATGATCGATATCTGCATAGCATGCATGGATATTTTCTCAGACCAGGAGATATAAAAGTACCCATAGTTTATGATGTGGATGTACTTAGAGATGGGGGAAGTTTTAGTACAAGAAGAGTGATTGCTATTCAAAAAGGAAAGCCAATATTTAATATGGCAGTTTCTTTTCACAGTCTAGATGACAACCAGTTAGAGCATCAAATGGAAATGCCTGATGTCCCTCAACCTGAAAACCTTAAAACATCTGAACAACTTCTTGAGCATCTCAAAAAGGAAAATCCTTTTATGTATAAAATGCTTTTTAATCCGAAACCGATAGAATTCAGACCTGTTGAAGCAATAGATCCATTGGAAAGAACAGATCATAAACCGGTAAGAAATATCTGGTTTAAAGTGAAAGAACAGTTACCAGATGATTTGAAATTACATCAGGTGATTTTAGCATACATATCTGACTATAATTTGATGACTACAGCAACATTGCCCAATAGATCTAAAATGAGCCCAGGAAGTCACTTTTTTGCGAGCTTAGATCATGCAATGTGGTTTCATAGAGACTTCAAAGCTGATGAATGGTTACTATATTCATTGGACAGTCCTAGCTCTTCAAACTCTAGAGGATTAGGCAGAGGAAGAATATTCACAAAGGAAGGAGTTTTAGTCGCATCCACCATTCAAGAAGGACTTATGGCACCTATGCGTTCCTGATTTTGTTATAGAACTTTACAGTTCAAAAGATTATACATTTCAATTATTCTATATTTTTTCTTTTCTTGCCGGCCGTAATGTTTGAAATGGCATTACATGAGGCCTGTTTTATTCTATTGCCTTATGGTGAAAAGAGATATTGTGGGCACCTCATAACAAACGAATGGAGTGGATTTGTCTAGGCAGGTTCACTCTTTTTTTAATTTAGGAGGTGTGATCAGCGATTATAAGCCACTGTCCTTTTATTTTACGCCATACTAAAAGAAAGTGACCTTGCGCATCTCCCATGTCTCTTTTTAAATGAAATTTACCTGTCATCATCATTGCATTTTTAGATAGCTGATCTGTTTTTATAATAGTAAATGTCAAATGCCCCATCGTCGCTCTATCTGGATATCTTCTGAAGTAATTGTCTTTTGTTTTTTGCCACCCATATGTTATTCCACTTGATCCTATAAATTGAAGTTCATCTGATTTCCAATAGTCTTCCATGAATGCATCAATATCTCCACTATTCCATTGTTTCTCTTGATTAAGAAGAATGGATTCGACTTCTTGAATTGCAATGTTTCTTTTCTGAGCTGAGGAAGTAAGGCTAGTGAAAAGTAGAAAGAGGGTCATGAAAGAAATGAAAATGTGGTTTTTCATACAATGCTGTTTAGATTGAAGATAATACTAATATTTAATGACATGAGTTGATTCAAATCATCATATGTTTTTATCTCTTTTTTTTATTAATATGTATCTTGAGCATTTAATAAAATACGGTTATGATAGCTTTTAATTCAGAAACTTATAAAAATAGAAGAGCTCTTCTTCGCAAAAACATGGGAAGTGGAAAGTTGCTTCTTTTAGGTAATGAGGAGAGCAGTATGAATTACAAGGATAACTGTTATCGCTTTGTACAAGACAGCACTTTCTTGTACTATTTTGGAATAAATCAGCCCGGGTTGTTTGCATTAATTGATGCTGATTCTGGCACCGATATCATTTTTGGTAATGAATTAAGTATTGAAGATATTATTTGGACTGGACAGTTGCCAACCTTAAGAGGAAGGGCTGAAAGTGTGGGAGTGAATAAAGTAGTCGTCCCATCTCTTATAGATCAATATGTGAATAATTCTACCCTTTATTTGCCACCGTATAGACCCGAACATGAAATCAAACTTTCTAATTTATTGAATAAGGAGCTTCAAGATTTAAATGCTGGAGTTTCACTTGATGTCCTTCTTCATATTTCAAATCAAAGAACTATCAAATCAGAAGAAGAAATATTGGAAATGCACCAAGCATGTACTATCTCTGGAGAAGCTCACAGAGCCTTGATGAAGTCTGCTTCAACTGAAATGTACGAGCATCATTTAGTAGGTATATTCGAAAAAATAGGAATGAATCATGACGTGCACACAGCTTATCCTACAATCTGTACGATAAATGGTCAGGTCCTTCACAATCACCACTATAATAACAAATTGGCTAGTGGTAAATTAGTACTGGTGGATGGTGGACTACACTCGAAAGGAGGATATGCTGGAGATTTGACGCGTACTTTTCCAGTGGATTCAAAATTCACCTCAAAGCAAAAAGACATATATAATATTGTACTTGAAGGTTTCATGCATGCCGTTAAAATTGCGAAACCAGAAATGCTCTTTCGAGATTTGCATCTTCAGACTGCGGTGAGAATGACCGAAGGACTCATAGGACTAGGCCTCATGAAAGGAAATGCAGAAGATGCCGTAGCGAATGGGGCACATACCTTATTTTTTCCTCATGGACTAGGACATCTGATTGGACTTGACGTTCATGATCTTGAGAATTTTGGAGAAGAACATATTGGATACTTACCAGATCTAAAGAAGAGTAAAGAATTTGGATTGAAGTCATTGAGATTAGGTAAATCCCTTCAAGAAGGATATACAGTTACTGTTGAGCCGGGATTATATTTTATACCAGAATTGATGGTTAAAAAGCAAGCTGATGGACTGCATAAAGATTTTATTAACTATGATAAGGTGGAAGAATATAGTGACTTTGGTGGTGTTAGAATTGAGGATGATTTCGTGATGAGAAAAGAAAAATTCGAAAAATTAGGGGAATATTTAGAGCGTACTGTTGATGAAATCGAAGAATTGAGAGCAGAGGCATTTGCTTAGGATCTTAACAATGAAAATATTTAACGAATACGATAAATGAGAATTTCAATAATCATATTTACAATACTTGCTTTTTCAGAAGTTGCTACTTGCCAGTTTACAAGGCAGGACACCCTACGAGGCAGTATTACACCTCAAAGAGAATGGTGGGATCTTAATTATTATCATCTTGACATTTCAGTGGATCCGGATCAAAAAACAATTGAGGGTAGTAATACAATTCAATTCACCGCTTTACGCGAAGGAAATATCATACAGATCGACTTACAAAACCCACTAGTGATTACCTCAGCCACTTATAATAAGAAATCGCTTAATGTTATCAAAGACGGAAATGCTCATTATATCCATCTTGATGAGACTTTGCAAAAAGGTGATATTCGGAATGTGAAAGTAAATTATGCAGGTATGCCCAAAGAGGCTAAAAGACCTCCTTGGGATGGGGGTGTAACATATAGAAAAGATGCTAATGATAATCATTTTGTAGCCACTTCCTGTCAAGGTTTAGGTGCTAGTGTTTGGTGGCCATGTAAAGAT
>DKPS01000275.1:0-195 GCA_002471345.1 Saprospiraceae bacterium UBA7328 | reverse complement strand
GTTTGGTGGCCATGTAAAGATCATATGTATGACGAAGTAGATAGTATGTTGATGAGTATCACAGTGCCTGGACATCTCACCGATATCTCAAATGGTCGACTAAGAGGAGTAGATGAAAATGAAGATGGAACAAAGACTTTTAACTGGTTTGTTAATAGTCCTATCAATAACTATGGTGTAAATATCAATATTGGA
>DKPS01000214.1:12211-25903 GCA_002471345.1 Saprospiraceae bacterium UBA7328 | reverse complement strand
GGGAATCGCCCTCTTTTGGCATTTCGTTCTTTTTTTTCCCCTACTCCCCTTGAAAGGGAGGCTCCAGGTTTTGATTTCAATACTGGTAATGGATATATTTCATCAGTTAGTGCATTAGAGGCTTTTTCTAATCCTACTCCTAATTTGCTTCGATTTGACTTGTCCAACTTGGATACTGCAGTGTATGATCCTGGAGAAATTGAATTCACCCTTATTCTTGAAGGTGAATACTTTGATGAAACAACTGTGGTCTTATTCAGAGGAGAAGAACTACCTACATTAATATTAAATGATAGTACTGCATCTGCTATAATTCCAACTTTTGTGGGTAATCCGGAAATATGGGTTTATACTCAGCCATTAACGAACGGTCCTGATGGAGGTCCTTCTGATACTTTAACTTTTACCGATCGAGAAATACTGGATGTTTTAGTCACAGCTAATGATGTCACCAGAAGATACGGTGAAAGCAACTCTGACTTTAATTTTACCGCTAAAATTCAAGAATCAGGGGAGCAACTTGCTTTAGCAGAATTAGACTCATTAATCTAAAATATTGACAGTATATGGACTGTTGCTGATGTATCAAGTAATGTTGGTATCTATTCTATTAATATCGCTTATAGCAACTTAAATGAGGGTCTTTTGGAGTTATATAACTTTATTTTTGAACCGGGTCTTTTAATCATTGATCCAATGCCTGTAACGGTTAAACCTAAACCCTTTTTACCTATATTTTTTGGTGATCCTATTCCAGAGATAAGCTTCGATTACATTTATGGTGAAACTGACGAGCAAGGTCAAGTTGCACTGGACTCTGAAGTGGCAGCTTCTATTGCAACAGGACATACCAATGCGGCTAGTCTTATTAATGGTGTCTCACTAATAAATGGTGCATCATTGATCAATGGATCTGCCAATCTGATTAATGGAGTGAATTTGATCAATGGAGAACCAACAATCAATGGCTCTAGCTTAGTCAATAAAACTTTTTTCGTTTCTGAAAATACTGTTGAAAATGCTTCTTCTCTACCTCTTCAAAATGGAGTCTCGCTTATCAATGCAATCGGTGGCGAAAAGTTAGTAGAATTTGGGGAAGATTTATTTGATTCTGAAAGTATAGAAAATGGTGATCTCTCGAGTATTACTAATGGGATTTCGCTCATCAATGGCTCTTCGTTGATTAATGGGTCATCTTTAATTAATGGGTCAGCAAATCTTATTAATGGAGCATCATTAGTAAATGGAGTCTCACTAATTAATGGAATAAACCTGATTAACGGAGTGAACCTTGTCAACGGCTCCTCATTAATTAATGGCACCTCAATAGTAAATGGGGCTTCTTTAGTCAATGGCACCAGTCTTATCAATGCTTTTGATAAGGTGCTTGTGGTGATAAGCATAGAAGATACTATATCTACTGAACCTATTCACATTATCGATATAAAACCCATAAATGTAATTACTGGACTTAATGCAGGTACGCAGTATGTCATACCAGCAGGTTATTTTAATGATAACTTGATTCTAAGTTATGAGCCCACAGAATTAGAGATATTGCCTAAGCCTTTGGAGGTGACACCTATTGATATCACCATTACTTATGGTGAGCCAATAACCTTTAACAGTACATTAAATGGACTTCAGTACAATGCCACAGAGATGGATGCATTCCCCAACGGTATAAGCTATAATGCAGGATGCCCTGAGTCGGAAGGATTACCTCGTTGCAATGTAAATGGTAGCCCTTATACAATTATAGTAACCGCTTCAGAAATTTCTAGTGACTATATAGTCACCTATGGATCTGGTAGCTTAAATGTTAATCCATTTGCTATCGAAGTTGCTGCTGTTGATGCTGCGATAACTTACGGTCAGAACGATCCACTGGGATTCACAGTGTCATTTGATCCGCCAGAATCGTCCTTCCCTTACCAGGAAACAGTATCAGACATATTTGGAGGATTCGCATTCATGCCTTCTACGAGTTGTACACAAAGTCAGGCAATTACTGTCACATCACAGGTTAATTCTGATAACTATACAGTTAGCTATCAAAATGGATCATTGGATATTCTAACCCCAGATATTGTCATAGGTATGGGCACAAGTTTTATAACAGAAGGTGACAATCTACCTACATCATTTGATTTGTCCTACAATGGATTAGTTTGTGGTGATTCTGAATTGCTTTCTTCAGAGGTGAATTTTGTTCTTAGAACTTTAGGTGGATCATTGGCAGATGATCCTCCAAGTGGAGGTGAATATGTCATTTATGCTAACCTTGCAGATCCAATGAATACGTACCAGAATTATAATGTGATATTCACCACAGGGATTCTTTATGAGAATCCAAATGTTGGTTGCAATGCAAGGATAAGAGCTTCTGACATGTGCAAAACAGATTATGTAATCTCTAATGAACCTCAGATTACTACTCGACTTCAAATTGAATACACTAATGTTAATGATTTTCCAATTTTTGTGCCTTTGGGTACGGCCAATAAATTAAAAGGTAATGCAACATATATAGGAAGCCCTCCTGAAATATTTGAACCGGGAATTCATACGTTTTATATCTATACTGATGGAGGAAGTTTACAATGGGAGATCAAGACTACAGGTTGTGGAAGTGCTTCTAAGTCGTCTAATGGGTCGAATGCAAACACATGTCCTCCTTCTTTAAAAGGTGATCCTGTAACAAAGACAATTTCAGATAAGAATTTACTGGTAAACTCAATCAAATTGTTTCCAAACCCCGTGGAAGACAAAGTTAGGTTGCAAATTGATTCAGAAATTGGGGCTACTGAAGTTAAAATTTATAGTACCCTTGGTCAGATTCTTGAAATCAGGTCATTGGAGAGTGGCTTCATTGACACTGAAGTTGATGTTTCAAAATTTGCTCCAGGCATTTTGTATTTCAACATAATTTATCCTAGCGGAAGTGTACTTAAAAGACTTATTAAGGAATGAGTCTTTATAAGGCCTAAATAAACATCTATGGTCGACAGCCTTATGGTTGTCGACCTTTTTAATTTTAATATCTATTCTATCATATTTATTTAAAGTCGTGAATAATTCCAAATAAGAAACTCATTACTCTTAAATGTTTTCGATGGATATCTCAATAATTGTGAATTGTACCAACACTTTTATTCATTTCCAATATATAATGGTGTCGGTTTACTTGAAATAAAGACGATCTTACATATATCGCTTATCACCTTTGGTCGAAATAATTCTAAACTCAGGTTGCATGACTGTATCTAAGAGTGAACTAAATTTCCTCCAATGAAACTCTACACAATTCTTATGAGAAATTGGGCAAAAAGAAGTATTTTTTTGGGCCTCCTCTTAGGTGTTATTTCCATATCTTATGGTCAGAGTAAAGTGGCAGTGGGCATATTAGGAGTGCATCATTTTCACAATCCAGGAGCTGATATGTTTAATATTCACCAGGATGATATAAAAGCTCCTCAGCGGCAAAAAGAAGTTCTTGAACTTGTGGGGCAATTACTCGAGTTTCAGCCCACAAAGGTGGTGATAGAAAAAGCATATGGAGATACAATCCGACAAAAACGATATCTGGCATTTTTAGACCATTTAAATGAAGAAGAGTTGAGTGCGAATGAGATCGAACAGGTAGGCTTCAGAATAGCTGCAAAATTATATCATAAGGCACTTTATCCTTTTGATTATAGACAAGGTATGGATTTGAAGGAGCTTGAAAAATTGGCGGAGTCAGATCCAAAAGTTGGTGCAAAATTTCAAGGAATGATGCAAGAAGTTGGAGGTTTTATACAAGGAGTCAATGACACTTTACAGAAGTCTACGATGTCAGATTTTTTATCATATATGAATTCACAAGAAAGTGTTGATTTGAACCACCAACTCTATTTGCGAATGCTCCAAATGACAGGAGGAAATTCCTACGGCGCATCACAAGGAGTGACAGAATGGTATGGTAGGAATATCCGAATGTTTTACAATTTAAATCGTATCGCGGATTTTGATGCTGAAGGTGAAAGAATTCTGATCATTGTAGGTCAAGGACATAAGGCTATACTTCAAGATTTGATAGAAGATGCTCCTTACTATGAATATATTGATATCCTCGATTATATAGATGAATGACAATCGACATGAAGGACTTGTGACTTGTCCATTAATCCAAATAGAATTTTTTAGCTTGACTATTTTACTTCCACTTTATGACTACAAAGAGTGCATGTAATATGAATGTGAACTTTCCAATACATATTCTTTCTAAGAAAATTCAAGAATGAGATGTACTTTCGTGAGCTGTTAACACAAAAAATATGTCAGACAAGAAAGTGATTTTCTCGATGGAGGGTGTCTCCAAAACATTTCCTCCTAGTAAGCAGGTACTCAAGAACATATGGTTATCTTTTTTCTATGGTGCCAAAATTGGAATCCTAGGGCTTAATGGATCTGGAAAATCAAGCCTATTGAAGATCATCGCGGGACTGGATACCAATTATCAAGGCAAGGTCACATTTGATAAAGATTATAAAATAGGATATCTCGCCCAAGAGCCGGAGTTAGACGATTCAAAGACAGTAAAAGAAATTGTCCAGGAAGGTGTACAAGAGATTGTAGATGTTGTAAAATCTTATGAAGATATTTCTGCCAAGTTAGCCGAACCAATGGGAGATGATGAGATGATGAAACTCATCGAAGAACAGGGCGAATTATTGGAGCAAATGGACCACGTAGGAGGCTGGGATCTGGATCACACCCTTGAGATGGCCATGGAAGCACTTCGATGCCCTCCTGATGACGCTTCTGTAGCTGTTCTAAGTGGTGGAGAACGTAGACGGGTAGCGCTTTGTAGACTCTTGCTAAGCAAACCTGATATCCTTCTTTTGGATGAACCTACCAATCATCTGGATGCTGAAAGTGTACATTGGTTAGAACAGTTTTTGAAGTCATTTCCAGGTACCGTCATTGCAGTGACTCACGATCGTTATTTTTTGGATAATGTAGCGGGATGGATACTAGAATTAGACAGAGGAGAAGGAATACCATGGGAAGGAAACTATAGTTCATGGTTGGATCAAAAATCCAATCGACTTGCCAATGAAGAGAAAGAAGAATCCAAAAGACAAAAGACATTAAAGCGGGAATTAGAATGGTCGCGATTAAATGCAAAAGGAAGGCAAGCCAAAGGGAAAGCCAGACTGAATGCTTATGATGCCCTCACGAGTGTAGAGGCTAAAGAAAAAGAAGCACAACTTGAATTGTACATTCCACCGGGCCCTCGTCTAGGAGATAAGGTTATAGAATTAAAAGGCATCACTAAGGCTTTTGATAATAGGGTATTGATTGATAATCTCAATTTATCCATACCTAAAAACTCAATAGTAGGAATAATTGGCCCCAATGGTGTGGGCAAGTCCACACTATTCAAAATGATAATGGGCAAAGAGAAGCCAGACAGTGGAAATATAGAGATAGGGGATACCGTGCAATTGGCTTATGTAGATCAGACTCATGAGAACCTAGTGGCAGAGAAGACAATTTATGAAGTGGTAAGTCAGGGGCAAGAGATAATAAAAATTGGGAATCGAGAAATGAATGCAAGGGCATACGTAAGTAAATTTAATTTTTCAGGTTCTGATCAACAGAAAAAAGTAGGAGTTTTGTCAGGAGGAGAACGTAATCGTCTTCATCTTGCAATCACACTGAAGGAGGGAGGAAATGTGATGCTTTTAGATGAACCGACAAATGATATTGATGTAAATACTTTAAGAGCATTGGAGGAAGCTATAGAAAACTTTGCCGGTTGTGTGGTCTTGATATCTCATGATCGATGGTTTATAGATAGATTAGCTACTCACATTTTGTCTTTTGAGGACGATGGAGAAGTAGTCTTTTTTGAAGGAAATTTTAGTGACTTTGAAGAAAGTAAAAAGAAGCGATTGGGAGATATCACTCCAAAAAGACCACGGTTCAAGAATTTGTTATGATTGCGTATTGTGCGTGTTCAATCTAGGCGTATTGATTTCTTTAGTTACCAGCTGAATAAGAGCAGAATTCAACTCCAAGAAATCTTTTGCCTTTTGTAAGGTAGCTTTGTTGTTATCTCGAAAAAGTATCAACTCGGTAAGTAAATATTGGTGAAAGACTTTGTCATTTATATCCTTAAATCTAATATCAGATTCAAGTCCTGCACCTGATGTTGAATACTTTATATTTGATCGTATTGCATTATCTGTATTATAAAGACGAATAACTACATCTTCAATATCCATTACACTTTTCTTTATTTTTTCCTGTTCAAAATCATAATATCTAGATATCTCAGATCGAAGATTCTCATTTTTAATTTTAAGCCCAGTCGATTTCATCATTTCATAGGCATTACTTAATGGATAAAATCGCTCAAATGTTAAAATATTAGAGACGTCTTTAGAATGGTCAAGTGTTAAGTCTCTGCCGTTAGACAGTGAGGGGACTAGTTTTTCAGACGATTTCTCAGCATTATTCCTTCTTTCAACGATTAGTTTCATTTGGTCCGCGTCTTCTTCCAAATTACTCAAAATCTCATTGAGTGTGTACGCTTCTGTTTTGGCAAATTTCCGCTCTTCATTCCAATTATTGATCTGTAAAGCAATCAATATCCCAATCACTACCAAAGCTATTTCACCAATGGCATAAATAAGATACTTTCTTGCATTGCCAGATTTAATTAATGACTTTCTTATTTTTCTTAGAAATGTGAGCATTGGTTAATTCGTTTTATGTCTTTTTATTTCTTCTTCTAAAGACTTCAATACCTCTTCTATTCTTGGCAAAGTTCTCTTCACTCTACCAATTTTTCGAGACAAATTAGAGTCCAGTTTTTTCAATATAGAGACATAAAATTGATCATTCTTTATCCTCTCTTAATTGATAGGATACTCTCCATCATCATTCGTTATAAAATTCCTTATGATATATTCAGCATGGAATCCTGAGTTGTCAAAATCAATTTGATCATTCGTTGTGCTCAACATAGGTAAATTACTTTCGAACAAGGACACAACACTCCTTCTAAGGTCTTTATTTGTAAGTATATCATAGCCTCTATTTTCCAATGCTTTATATCCAGAGAAATCCAAGCCTTGGAGGTTGTTTCCTCTTTTTCTATGAGCTTCTCGAAAATGAAAGGCTAAAGAATCTTCGAAAGGAAGATTATCATTCAAGGCAATTTCTAATATTTCAATAGCTTGGGTTGTAGTTTGCCAGCTGCGTAAACCTCTTTCTAAGATATTTTTGTTGTTTTCTACAGATGCATGTAGTTCTATGAGCAGATCTGATTCTATGACTCGATCCTTTCTCCATTCATTCCAATTGTTAATCTGCAATGCAATCAAAATTCCAACGACCACTAAAGCTATTTCTCCAAGAGCATACAAGAGATACTTCTTACCGTTATCTGAGTCAATCATTGATTTTCTTATTTTCCTTAAGAAGGTGAGCATGTTGAAAGATACAAAAGGAAAAGGAGTAATTGGTCAGCACCAAATATTCAAAATTTGAGGGCTTTATAAATTAGTTGACTAGAATCAATTATTTATTTTCTAGTCTCATTATTGATTGGCCAATTCTTCATTTATCAATTGTAGCACTTCTTTGCTTTCATTTAAAGGATTTCTGGCTGTCCAGATATAGAAATTCCTTTGGATTTTTACTTTAGCTATCAAGGTCTTGAAATAATTATCTTTCATTTGGACATCGAAATCATAAGGTTGCCAAGCCATCCCTCCATTAGCAGAAAAAGGGAAAAAATGATGATCCATGTAATTCTGAAGGGCCTCTTTGTTTTCCCATTCAAAAGTCTTTAACATATTGGGATAACTAAGTTCAAAAAGGCCAACAATTCTTTTTTTCAAAGCTCGATTTCTAATCAAGTTTAGATTATTATTCTTCAGAGATTCATAAGCCACAGAGGAATACTGAAGATCATTTTTTTGGTAAATGGCAAGATTGATACGGTACTGAAGACTATCATTATAAGGTTTGTCACCATTCAGAACAGCAAGTACATAATCTGATGCATTGTCCGCAAATTTATTTCCAGATGTGAAATCTTCAAATTCTTGAATATTCAGAGCAATGTTTTCAGCAATTTCTTCTAAAGTCTCTTTTTCCAATGTTCTATCCTTTTTCCAGTCATTATTATTATCAATCTGAAGCGCTATTAAAATTCCAATAACTACCAATGCAATTTCACCAATGCCATAAAGCAAATAGGTTCCTATTGACTTTGACTCTAACAATGATTTTCTAATTTTTCTGAGGACAGATAGCATAGTTTACAAGTTAATGACATCGTATAATCATTGTCAATAAAGATAGCAAAGTAGAATTAGGTTAAAAACGAGATTCTATAATATCATTACTTACAGCATCACGGAGAATTCTTTTGTAACATAGATTCTAGTTGAATAAAAGTTGAGGTGTATGATCATTGACGATCTAAACATCGAGATAGGTTTCATTAAATCACCTTCTTGTTTGAATCTTAGAAAGCATATCAATTGCTAATGATGAGTCTATAGCAATTTGTTGGTAATGGAGTTCAACTTTACAAATATGGAAAAGTGGTATGTTTTTTTTTGTTACAAACTGGACAGATGACGCAACATTAAATTTATTTCCAACTTCTGCCTATATTCAACGATCAAATCAGACGTTATGAAATCCATCAATCTAACTACTTTACTACTAATTTTCTCAACAATAGGAATTATCGCTCAGGATAGTCCATTTACAAACATGAAATGGAGACCCATTGGTCCTGCGAATATGGGAGGTCGAGTCACTGCCGTGGAAGGAATACCGGGAAATACATCTATTTTTTATATAGCAGGTGCAGATGGAGGACTTCATAAAACGACTAATGGGGGAACTACATTTAAAGAGATATTCACAGACCAAAAGTCATATAGCGTAGGGGCTATAAAGCTGGCACCGTCTGATCATAATGTCATATATCTAGGCAGCGGAGAAGGAGATCCTAGAAATAGTGTAGGCTATGGACACGGCGTATACAGATCCACAGATGCTGGAGAATCATGGGAACATATAGGTCTAGAGGGTACAGAAAGGATAAAGCGTATTGTGGTGGATCCCAATGATCCAGACGTGGCATGTGTTTGTGCCTTGGGCAGAGAATGGGGCCCTAATCCTGATCGAGGAGTTTTTAAAACTGTAGATGGGGGAAAAAACTGGATTAAAGTACTGTATTTGGATGAGGATACAGGCTGCTCCGATATGGATATAGATCTTTCTAATCCACGGATTATGTATGCCGGAATGTGGACATTTAGACGATTGCCGTGGAGATTTGATGGTGGAGGAAAAGAGACTGCAGTTTATAGATCAAAGGATGGTGGTGATACGTGGGAGAAGATCATGAAAGGATTTCCTAAAAGTGATATGGCCCGTGTAGGAGTACAAGTTGCTCAGTCAAGCCCTAATATAGTCTATGTCATTTCTGAATTTAAAGACAAAGGATCTCTATTCAAATCTACTGACTATGGCAACAGTTGGAAGATGGTCAATGACAATAAGAACATAAACTTTAGACCTTTTTACTATAGTGATATACGTGTGGATCCCACCAATGAGAATACCTTGTTTTCATTATCTGGAGGACTATTTAAATCTACTGATGGAGGTGCTAATTTTGATCGAATTGCACGAGGAGTTCATGGAGATCATCAAGCATTTTGGATTGACCCGACTAACTCTGATTTTTTGATCAGTGGTAGTGATGGAGGATATCAGCTTTCTTGGGACGAAGGCGCCAATTGGGATATCATAAATAATATCGAGCTGTCTCAATTTTATCAATTGGACATTGATATGCTGGACCCTTATAATGTTTATGGTGGACTTCAGGACAATGGCTGTTGGAGAGGTCCCTCAAACTCTCTCAATGGAGCAGGGATTCTTAAACGTCATTGGCAAAGACTCAGTTATGGGGATGGATATTTTGCAGTACCTATTCCAGGAAGTGAACATGAGATATATACCAACTTACAGGGTGGGGTACCTTTTCATGTGAATGCCAATACAGGAGTTGTCAGAAGTATTCACCCTTTCCCTAAAATAACGGGCTCTGCCGGAGATGCTATAGAAGATCACAAATATCGATTCAATTGGGATGCTCCACTTCATATTTCTCCTCATGATCCTAATACTGTTTATTTTGGAGGTAATGTAGTCTTCAAAAGTAATAATCGGGGGCACTCTTGGACCGTGATCAGCCCGGACCTGACCACTAACGATAAAAGCAAGCAAGCTACTTCTGGTGGTACTATTTATCAAGATAATACTGCAGCTGAATTTCATTGTAGTGTCCTTTATATTGCTGAATCACCAGTGCAAGAAGGGGTAATTTATGCAGGTACAGATGATGGTAATCTCCAAGTTACGACTGACGGTGGTGCCAATTGGAAAAATGTAAATTCAAAATTACCTGGGCTTCCAAAATTTTCGTGGATAGGTAAAATTCATGCATCTGAACATGATGCTGGAACAGCATTCGTCGCTATAGACAATCATAGAAATGATGATTTTACTCCTTATGCTTATATGACTACCAATTTTGGTAAAACGTGGAAGAAAATAGTGAATGGACTTCCAACGGATGACTATGTAAAAGTGATAAGACAGGACCCTGTCAATCCAAATACTTTAGTCATTGGTATGGAGCATGGAGCTTTCATCAGTTGGGATATGGGTAACAACTGGACCAAGATTAACAACAATCTACCACCAGTATCTGTAAGAGACATTAGAATACATCCTAGAGAAGGAGATATCATAGTGGGTACTCATGGTCGTGGAGTGTGGATAATGGATGATGCTCGACCACTTCTCAATATGAATAACAACTCTTCTACTGAAAATGCTACAGTCCATGATGTGAGACCTACAACGAAGTGGCATATGTATACTCAAATAGAAAACCTGGGGCAACGTACATATAAGGCTGATAATCCAAAATACGGTGCCAACATTAATATCAGACTTAAAGCTAAACCAGAAGTTTTGACAAAGGTGTCGATTATGGATGCTAATGGTGCTCTTGTGAGGACGATAGAAGATTCTACATTGATAGCAGGAATAAATAGGATCAACTGGGACTTACGTGCAGATGAGCCTACTAAACTCACAAATAGTGTCAGTGGAGGATTTAGAGGCAATTTTAGACCAACAGTTCAGCCTGGTATTTATACAGCTACCATCGAAGTGGCTGGAGAGACACATACAAAGGAGATCGTAGTTAAAGCGGATCCTAGATTAGAATTGACTCAAGAAAATTATGATGAAATAAGTGCGGAAGGAAAGAGATTGACTAATCTTTTGTCTCACACTCATGTAATGATAAACGATATCGATGCACTGAAAGAGCAGCTCTCCAACCTCAAAAAAAGATTGAAATCAGAGGATGCAGAAAAATATGAGAATGAAATAGAAAAGATCTTAAAGGTCTACAAGGAGCTAGATGCGCAACGAAATGAATTAATGCGTCCTCCAGGATCAATGAATTATAGAACAAGACCAAGACTTCGTGAGGAGATAATGTCTATTCTATTTGCTATAGATCGAGTACCTGCTCGGCCTACAGCTTCACAATTAGAAAGGTCAGATACTCTAGTGGAGGAGTCAAAGGAAAAAACTCAGCTTCTAGAAGAGACAAAAGAAGGCAGCATCAGAGAAATCAATGAAATATTGAAATTGCTTCCTAGGTTGGATATGCGTGTGAAGTCTACAAGGCCTTAGGTGAATTTATTTAGGTTCTCTTTTATGCATGTGTAGGTGCCTCATCGAAGGCGTGAGTAGATATTGAGCTATATGAATGAAAGGTTGATACTTTGTTTTGATCTCAATGATTTAATCATCCATGATCTTTGGAGAGATTTGCTACTCTAAACACGCTTCTATTTCGCAGATGAGCTTTTCATTTTTAATACTTTTCCATATATATTATGAAACCATTCAGATTTAAACATAGAAATAGTGCTCAAATCTTAAGAGTCTGGATCTATAGAATATCCTCAGTTTCGATTGAAATAAGAAGTTCTTGATGTTTTTTCTTAATAGACCATAGAAATAGAGCTGAGTCTTCATCCAATCATAACAAACATTAATATAATTTCTATATACTAGAATCGCTTCCAATGGATCTGTATTCTCACCTATTGTTACTTTATACTCGCTAGTACGAATAAGCCTTTTTAGTTCATAGTAATCTGCCATTTTAAGGTGCTGAGTGTTTAATTGTCTTGCGGATTCGCTGTCAATCTTATTGGTTAATTTGAAAAGTGAATTTAAATCCATAAAGACAGATTTTACACTATCAGGTAGCAGTTTTAAATGTCCATTGGGAATAATCTCTCCATATGTATCATCTTTTAGAAAGTATGTTTGTCTTTGAATACCCATCAAATCTAATTTCTCTTTTGTTAATTTTTCAGATAATTGCAGAGAGAGAATCAAATTTTGCTATATAGTTTTCAGCTCTTTTAATTAATTGATATAGTCCATCTAAATCAACTTTAGAATCTTTTTTTAGACTGACTAAATATGCTTGTTTTTGAATTCTATCTAATTTTTGATTATTCCAATAATTACCAGCAGAATTTCTCCAATTGCGTAAAACAAGTACTTTTTTGTAGATCCAGATTCGATCAAAGAACTTCTTATTTTTCGCAGCAGTGTGAACATGTTGATTCTTTTTGAAGTGTGAATATTCTCATATTTCTGGTAAGAGTTAGACTAACTTCTGTCCTTTAAAGCTTGTCTGATATCCATCATGAGTTTATCACTTTCATTGAGATAATTTTCTATTCTATATTTGATTCGATTTCTATACCCTATGATATTTGAAATCATTTCTTGAAAGTATAAATCTTGTTTCAATAGACTAAAGTCATGAGGGAGTTT
Source organism: Saprospiraceae bacterium UBA7328 (assembly GCA_002471345.1). Lineage (GTDB taxonomy): Bacteria > Bacteroidota > Bacteroidia > Chitinophagales > Saprospiraceae > UBA7328. Next base: position 12,937 of record DKPS01000214.1, on the reverse strand, counting down.
TCCCCCATCCTTGAAATTTCTAAGGTAGTATTCTTGTAAGTTCTTGTGAAAATTATACTCGGCAGCTGCAAATAATACTGGGAGTGTGGATTCAAATGCTTCAACTATTTTGAGTTTGAGATTGTCGGATTTTATAATGTTGTAACCAGTTAATTTGAGAGCAGTATATCCTGACTCTGAACATAACCCTGAAATATTTCCAACTCCAGTAAACCGAGCGCGAGAAAAATGAGTTCCAAGGGTATCTGAAAATGGAATTTTACCATCTAGAGACATCAGTATAACTTGACTGGATTTCTGAAATTCATTGATCCAATACAATCGATCCAAAAGAACTTCTTTATTCTTTTCAAGAGAGACTAAAATTTCATTTAAAACTTGTTTCTCTTTTGTTCTGTCCCTCCTCCACTCGTTCCAATTATTGATTTGTAAAGCGATAAGAATTCCTATGACCACTAGGAAGATCTCTCCAAATGCATACAGCAGATATCTACTTGTACGACTAGATTTAAAAAATGACATTCTTATTTTTCTTAGAAATGTGCACAGAATTTTTAATGAGAATTAATGTCTCTTTGATTCAGAATTGAAGCATTGCCTTTTTTTATGGATTCAGCATCTATGCCCCTGTTTTTAAGTTCTGCAACTATAAGTCGAGTAATAGACACGTAATTGTCCTGAATATCAGTAGCCAATATCAATTGGATATAAAGGGTGTTTGCCATA
>DKPS01000214.1:0-11895 GCA_002471345.1 Saprospiraceae bacterium UBA7328 | reverse complement strand
AAGGGTGTTTGCCATAGTGGATATGAAATTCTGATATCTGAAGTCAACAATTAGTTCTTTTATTAAAGAATCACGAAGAATATTCATATCGTTAGGTAAGTAGTCTCCAGGCCATATGTCTCTGTGCGTACCAGGATTTACAATGTTTCTAGGAATTCTGTCATTTTCGAATAAGAACAAATCATTCAATTCATCCTCAAACCTCTTTTCCCGCTGCACATATCGATTGACCAGAACAGGCCAATGATTCAATAGAAATTTTAATGAATCATTCTGAATTTTTTCAATACCTCCTGTATTTTGAAGGCTTTGTAATACAGTATTTGTCGCTCCCCATGTTCCGGCAAAAGTATTAGGAGGATCAGCTTTTATTTTTTCGTCAATTGGAACTTCATTGTTAGTTACCAATTCTAAATAAGCACGACATTCATCCTCTTGATGCTGTTTGACATCCATTAGGAATGCCATTCTTTTTTGATTTTCATCAAATTCAAGTTTAAGGTTTATAAGGGCTTCATTCTCAGCTCTCCTGTCCTTTTTCGATTCATTCCAAAGACTGATCTGCAAGGCAATTAGGATTCCAATGACCACTAGAGCGATTTCACCAAATGCATAGAGAAGGTATTTTTTCACTGCACCTGATTCGATAAATGACTTTCTGATTTTTCTGAATAGAGTCAACATGGTTTCTAAGTTCTTCTTTCTATTTCTTCTTTAATCAAATCAATAATTCTTTCAGTTTTTGCTTTTGACTCTCTTTTTTGCTCTGTCGAACTTTTCCTCATCCTTCCTCTTTTGCTGAGCATATTTGTGAATTCAATATCATTAAGCAAAGCATCATAATTGACAGGAATATATTTATTCTTCTCTTCTCTAAAATGTTTCTGAATCATGGGGACGACAACTGCAGGCCATACTTGATCTTCAAGTCGCTTAGTCTCTTGAAGCAGATAAGGATAGGTAACTTCAAATAGATTAATTATTTCTGTCCGGAGAGGTGGTGATTTTATCAATTCCAGCCCTGATGACTTGAGGGTCTCAAAGGCCGATGAGGCTAGAATTACGTCTGGTGCAAAATCTGACATTGAGAAAAAATAGGCCATAGAGTCAAAATAGGGTTTTTGATTGTCCAGATGCTCAATTAGAAAATCTATTACATCAGCAGACCGCATTTGGACTTCGATGTCCATATTCAAATTCAGCACATTCGTTTCTAAGTTTCCAACAAGCTCATTGAGAAGAAGAAGTTCTCTTTTATTTTTTTGTTTTTCTTCATTCCAATTATTGATTTGAAGAGCGATGAGAATTCCTATGACTAATAGGAAGACTTCTCCTACAGCATACACGGAGTATTTTCCTGAAGCATCGGATTCTATCAAAGTCTTCCTGATTTTTCGAAAAATGGTAATCATAACTTATCCATTAAAGATGAATAAGCAATGGCATATTCTTATACATAGTGACTTTTCTGCTTGAAATTTAATTCCATTTCAACAAGTAGAAGATGGCAGCTACTCCATGCCATATCGGAATATCTGAACGCTATTATTTTATTCCTTCAAAAGGCCAACTACCTTGCAGTCATTCTTAAAACAAAAAAAAATAATTATGACAGAAGTAATCGTAAGCAAAACAATCTCAGTACCAGGAGCTAAGGCATGGAATAAACTTTCATCTTTCAAAGGAATTGAGGCTTATTCTCCTATTGAAAAATCTATAACTAATGGTGAGGGAGCTGGAGCAACTCGTACATGTTACCTTCCAGAAGGGGTGGCCATTCATGAGGTCCTTAATTTTGTAGAAGATGACCGTATGGAGATGCAGTATGCCATTACAGATGGACCTTTCCCTATAGAATGTTATGTGAGTACCATAAATGTAAGTGCACAAGATGATAGCAATTGTAAGATCACTTGGGGATGTGAATTTGAATGCTCAGCAGAAGCGGAACCAGAGATGATAAAACTCTTTGAAGGATTCTATAATGTGATAATAGAATCTTTAGAAAACGTGATCAAAAGCGAGAATTAAGGATTTTATTCTTTTCAGATTATGGTTTATTGAATTTTGATCTATTCATAGAAGACAACGCTTTACCACATTTTTAATAACTTGGTCGAGTGGGTCTTTAACCACAAAGTAAATTGTGAGATACAAAGAATATAATGTAAATCGAGTTTTGGAAAAGTCCATTCCTCTCTTTTGGAACAAAGGATTCAATGGTTGTTCTATTAATGAAATTGTAGAAACTACTGGAGTGAATCGATTTTCATTATATCACGAATTTTCGAATAAAGAAGGAATTTTGTATCAATCCTTGAAATTATATCGGGAGAGATATACTAAGGATCAATTGTCAATTCTTTTATCTGACGGAAACTTGGTTTCTATTTTGAAACGATTTTACCTATCATTCTTAGAAGAGACTAGACCTATCCTTGGATGTTATATCATTCATATAGGTACGGAGCTTGCTGACAGCGATAAAGAGGTCAATCAATTTGTCGATAATTTTTTGAATGACATCAAAAATATGTTCGTCGCATTGTTAACAAAGAACAATTACAAAAATAAAGATGCAGCTGTACGCGCTCGACATTTGTTGGGCTTGTACTGTACATCTATGAGTTTCTGCCTCATTCATACACCTGCTGAACGAGAAAAGTATATACATAACGGAATTAAAGTAATTACATCATAACATGGCCAGAGTTCTTAATAACAGCTATGAAGAGTTAGTAGAGAAAGCCCAGGAATTGTTTTGGCTGAAGGGTTTTAAAGGAGTGTCAGTCAAAGAACTGTCTGAATATCTCAGCATTAGTCCATCTACTATTTATAACAAGTACTCTAAAGACGACTTGTTTCTGGATTCTCTAGATTATTATACATCGAACTATTCTGATCCTTTTTTAAGTCAGCTCAGAGAGACGACTGAAGGTCTGGATTCTCTCAAATATTTTTTTTACACGTTGATTGATGCATTACTGGACAAAACCTTTCCAAGGAGCTGTCTCATGGTCAATACAGTGGTAGAATTAAGAAATGAAAATGACAATGTTGTTAAGCGCTATGATGATTATATGACTGTTTTAGAAGACAGTTATAAGGTTGTTCTGGAGAAAGCTCATGCTCTAGGTCAGATAAAAGATAGAAATAAAATTGACGATTATGCACAATATCTCTTAGGCGTAATATTTAGTTTGAGTATCTTATACAAACTGAAGCCTAAAGAGGAATTACGGCAGTATATTGATGAAGAAATGTCTTTTATTAATTAGTAAATCACTTTGAAGTACTAGGAATAATCGAAATACAAAAAATCAATTCATACCGACCCTATTATTAAGAATTATTGATTTCTCATCTTAAGAAGTTGGATTGGAGTTACTATTTAGGAGTTGACTTAGAATATTTATCGAATAACATAATATTCAAAGCAATTAACAGCAGCGCATAGATGAAGTCTTCTATGGGGATTGTAATTATTCTTATATCCAGATTTTCAAAGTCATTATACCACACTATAGGATTTTCTAATAATGAGCCGGTTAGAAGGCCATTGCTAAGAATGAAAAAAGGAATTATGCTAAAATAGGTAAAGTATAAGAACCCCATATTTACTTTCTTCCAAAGACAAAATATAAGCATAGAAAACGTAAATAACCCTGTATAAAAAGTATACAACTTGTTCCAACCGATGATGATAAAAAGCAATGATATCAGCAGAAAAATAAAAGTGATGGACTTGTGCGCTTTTCCTAATGGGTTATTGGGAAATAGATACTTAAAAGCAAAATAGGTGAATACACAGGCATATGGTATACAAATGAAAAAGAGTACTTCTTCTATTGGAAGATTCAAAAAGTGAACTCCAGTCAAATAATCAGAATTGAATCCCCATATCCCTTGCGCAGTAAAGATACTGTCCCATATCACAAACGGTATTAACACAGCTGAACAGGAAAAGAAAAAGGCTTTCCAGTATTTATAAAATGGTCGAGGAGAATAAAAGCTTGCAATAAAAGGGATGATGAGACATCCCAAATCTATAATGAGATATCCGAATTGTCTCATTTCTTGTAGTAATCTTGAAAGTATTTTAGAGGTACATAGAGCATACCAAAACATTCACCATCTTCTTTGCCCAGATGTTTGTGATGTACTTTATGACCTTTGCGTAACCCTTTTAGATAGGGTGATCTGATATTAGTAAACCAACTAAATCTTCTATGAATTATAACATCATGAACTAAGAAGTAGGCAATTCCATAGAACAATATACCTAAGCCAATAAAAAATTTATAATTTAAGAGAGGTTCTAGTCCATAATAGAAAAACATAATACTAGGGACGGCAAAAATCACAAAAAAGATATCGTTCTTTTCGAATATTCCATTATATCTCGGTTGGTGATGATCTTCATGTAGGTACCAAAGAAAACCATGCATCACGTACCTGTGAGTACACCATGTAACGATTTCCATAAAAAGAAAAATCGATATTGTTACAGCAAAAAAAGCAAGATATTCCATCATTTAAAGTTTATAAAGCATTTATCTGGTACCTGATGTACGCTTTATTGAGTAAGTATAATTTTATATAATTCGGTATTCTCGTTCTTTTATTTAGCACTTGTTCTGCAGGATTAACAGATATTTTATTTAGTAACGAAAGATAGTATTTATAAGCTACATATACACCTAATCTACAGTTAGAGGGGAGCTGCTTGATCCCTATTACTGCCTGATTAAAATCTTCTTTAATGTCTTCTATTATTAATCTTTTTTGTTCTTCAGAGAAACAATCAAAGTTGACCTCTGGGAAGTATGAGCGGCCCAAATGGTCCTTATCATGTTTAATATCTCTCAGAAAGTTAACTTTTTGAAATGCGGACCCAAGCTTCATAGCATATGGACTTAGCTTTTGGTATTCTTTCTCATCTCCCTTTACAAATACTTTCAAACACATTAACCCAACTACATCCGCTGATCCGTAGATATATTTTTCTAACTCCTCTTTATTTAAGTACGTACTTTTTTCTAGATCCATTTTCATGCTTTCCAGAAAACTATTTACAAGAGTATGAAGTCCAAATTTATTTACTACTTCTTGAAATGAGTTTAAAATTGGATTCAGGCTGATTTTCTCTTTTAAAGCAAACTCATAATCTTGGATGAATTTGGTTAACAATTCACTTTGATTATAGTCATTGAAGGTATCGACTATTTCATCAGCATATCTGACAAATCCATATATGGCATAAATTGTGGGCCTAGTTTTGGAATCAAATAGGTATATACCTGTAGAAAATGAAGTGCTATATTCATTAGTGATGAGCTTACTTATCTTATAACTCGACTGATCAAATATCTCTTTCATGATATTTATGAATTAGTTCACTGACTATTTTGCCTGAGATTATACTTGGCGGCACCCCAGGGCCAGGTACGGTCAATTGTCCTGCAAAATATAAATTTTTAAGTTTTTTACTACGGAGTTTCGGTCTTAATATATGTGTTTGCCATATCGTGTTTGCTAATCCGTAGGCATTTCCTTTATAAGAATTATAGTCTGATACGAATTCCTTTATGCAATAACTTTCCTGGAATAAGATTTTGTTTTTCAATTTTTGATGAGTCATAATTTCTATTCGATCTATGATAATATCAAAATACTTTTTTCTAATTTCTGGCGTGTCTTCAAGATCAGGTGCTATAGGAATAAGGAAAACACCAGATTCTTTACCCATTGGAGACATTAGGCTATCTGTAATTCCTGGAAAACTGGCATAGAAAAGCGGCTTTTCAGGCCACCTCATATTATCATAAATAGCATCGGCATGAGGAGCGAAATCTGTATCAAAGAACAAGGTATGATGTGACACATTCTTCAGTTTTTTATCAAAGCCAACATAAAAAAGCAAAGCAGAAGGAGCAAAAGTTTTTTTATTCCAATAATTAAAGGAATATGATCTGAATTTTTTATCCAAAAGGCTTTCAGTATGGGCATAATCTGCTCCACTTAAGAGAATATCACATTCGAATTCTCCTTTATTAGTTCGAACTTTTTGAACTTGGTTGCCTTCAGCTATAATTGACTCAACTGAAATGTTATTTTCAATTCTTACATTTAGATCTTTAGCGAGATTTACAAAAGCCTCAACAACCTTGTACATTCCGCCTTCAGGATGCCATGTGCCAAGAGCGAAATCTGCATAGTTCATGAAGTTGTAAAAAGCCGGTGTATTGCTAGGCTTGGCCCCCAAAAACAAAACTGGGAATTCCATTATTTTGATCAGTCTAGGATCTCTAAAGTATTGTGACACTTGAGATTTTATACTCTTAAAAAAAAGAGGCAGTCTTTTTAATGTTTTCAGTTCTATAATCTCAAATATGTTCTCTCCTGGTTTGTAGACTAAATCATTTATTGCTATGCTATAATTCTCTGCAGCGTTATCTATGAATTTTGCTAATTTTTGAGCACTTCCCTTTTCTATTTTTTCAAACTCTGCTTTAATCTCCTCCAGGTTATCCGGGATTGATATACTATCATTTTTCCCAAAATAAACCTGATACGCTGGGTTTAACTTTTTGAGAGAATAGTAATCTTTTGTATTTTTTCCAAAATCATTAAAAAAGGACTCAAAAACATCTGGCATCCAATAAAATGTGGGTCCAATATCAAAGGTGAATCCATCTCTTTTCAGCTGTCGTGCACGGCCACCAAGTTGTTCGTTTTTTTCAAGTATTTGAACCTCATATCCTTTCTTTGCCAGATAGCATGCAGCAGATAATGAAGAAAATCCAGCACCGATGATTATTACTTTTTGATTCAAAATGAAATCTTATTTACGCTTAGAAAAATTAGCATGTCACTCTGAAACTTTAAGTTGTTCAATTTGTTTGAGTACTTCATCTGCTTGAGTATACTTTTCATCACTTTTTGTTCTGTTAGAAGATGATAATTCAAAAGCTTCTTTTTGAAGCTTTTGATATTTTTCATTTAGAAGTTCTAGTTTTGATTTCTTCTTTAGAAAATTGAACATACTATTATTTAATTTTTTGGGTAATAGATCAATATTTGACGTTATCTTATTCTTAGACAAAAGACAAGATTAAATGTTTAATAAAAACGAGAATATGGTAAACAAAAATAATAATTTATTACTTTCCCCTTCAAAGAAATAATAAATTATTGTTCATTAAGTGAACTTGTTGTTTTTAGATATACCAGCTCATCAGTACCGCTTCATTTCTATTTCCAACAATTCTATAGAATCATGCATATCCCCAAGAATTTGTTCTTGCCATCTTATCATTGCTTTACGAAATATCTGCTGTTGTTCAAGAATGGATCTAAATTTATGATCATCGATTAATTCAGTAGGATCGATTGGAACAAATTCACTTCCAGATTCACCTATTCTTCGCTTAAAATGATCAAACAAATATGGTCCAGCCACAGAATTGTAGAAAGCATTTCTATTCTCATTTGTCTTGGCATATATCTTATGCCACCGTTCATACATATCAGAAATATGATCAACAGTTTTCTGACTTTCTATGAAATTTAAGCCATATCCTTTTATGGTTTCAAAAGCAGTAATATTCAGTTCGTGATACCATCCTCTCAAAGCTTTGTGAAAGTCTCTATTAAGCGATTTTGAATAGGGTAGACTGTTCTCTAAAAAATTGACAATCACATAGTAAGACGAGTCTCCTTCATGATTTTGACTAAGAATGTAATTCCAATCATGCAGATCATTTTGAATTGAATTGCTCAACCCTTGAAGAAGTCGCAATTTATATTGATCAGTCTTGCTTTTTTCATTCCAATTGTTGATTTGAAGAGCAATTAGAATTCCTATTACCACGAGGGCTATTTCTCCTAAAGCATAAAGGAGATACTTTCTTTTTGAACCAGAATCTATTAGAGATTTTCTTATTTTTCTGAGAAAGGTTAGCATTTGTTATGCGTTGATATGAGAGCTTTTGCAACCTGATTAATAATCTTAAGATGTGGCATTGACATTCTATAGCTAAATCAATTTAGCTCTTTTTCGATTAATCCTATGATCCGGTCTGTCCGTGCGAGAAAGTTGCGAGCTACAAAATGTAAATTTCCTGTTTGTAATAAACGATCTACTAGTGCATTTTGGTAGAATCTATCTTTTAAAAGTCCATCAAAATCTGATGGATAAGCATGCTTATTTAAATCAGGAAATTTTATAATGTCTTCTGATATGAATGTAGTGAGAGATACATATTTCTCAAGTACAGGTCGATGAATATTCAATACTATGTTTTTTACATTCAAGGCCTGATTTTTGAATTTGGTTATTTCTGCAGGATACGCTGTAAGAAGACTCTTTAGAGTATCATTAGTTATTAATTCAAGTTTGTTGGTATTCAGAATAGAATTCAAAGTCCCTTCGGCTAAGGCTGTGTTGCGATATCCAGACTCTCCTAATTTGTTTTTCATATCATCTGTCAGGTTTTCATGCTTTAGACCAATCATTCTAATGCTAGATTCCAGCCTAAGGATTTCCTGATCAAAAGCTTCCAAGGACATACTTAATCGCGATTGGGAGTATCGAAAATCTTCTAAGAGACTAGATAAGACTTTGTCTTCTTGAATTCGATCTTTCCTGTGTTCATTCCAATTATTAATTTGTAATGCTAGCAGAATATCAATCATCACAAGAAATATTTCACCAGATGCATAAAGCAGATAGCTCTTAGATCTCCCAGAATCAATCAATGATTTTCTAATTTTTCGTAAAAAGGTGAGCATATCCTAAAGATACCAGTATACAAGAGAATGTAAGCTCATAATCTACAGATTTAGATTAATGTCTTAGGATTTGATAGTTCCTTTTTTACAAACGATCCTTAATCCATTCAATCCAACGCTTATAAACATCATAGCGATGCACAGGGTCTTGTGGAAAATGTCCTGGTAAGGGATAAGCAATAAATTGACATTCTACATTTCGATCCCTCAGATTATAAAAAAGTTTGAATGATTGAGTTACAGTAACCCGAGGATCTTTGGTATTATGTAAGATTAGCATTGGTGTTTGAATCTTATGAGCATAAGTAATTGGAGATTGTTTCCAATAATTCTCAGCATTATCATTGAGCCATGGTGATCCTCCTAGGCCATATCCAGACCAACGATTCATATCTGCCAAGTTATACCAATCAAACCAATCTGTCACGGAGGCTCCTGCTACAGCTGCTTTCCAAACTTGATAATGTGAAGTCAACCATACAGTCATATATCCACCATAGGACTAGCCTGATACTGCCATGCGATCTTCGTTTACAATGCCCATTTCTTTTAATTTTTCTATCCCAGCCATGACATCTCTTCCTGGTCTAGCTCCTGCATCATTAACAACTGCCCGTTGATAAGTCTTCCCCAAATTATTGCTGCCTCGATAATTAGGTCTGAAAATGATCCATCCTTCAGAAGCCATTGCTTGGGCATAGAAATCAAAACTGGTCAACGAAGCACCCATTGGGCCTCCATGAATATAAAGTAGTAATGGGTAAGATTGTCCTTCTACATAATCAGGTGGGTAAGTAATCACGCCATCTGCGTGATGCCCATCAGTCTCCCATGTCACTGATGAAACATGGCCTAAATTAAGGTCAGTAACAGATTTGTTAAAAGAAGTGATTTTTTTTGGTTTGCTATCTATATCTGACATATAGAAAACTTCGGGAGCTTGAGTTCCAGTTGATCCAATGAAAACCAGCTCATCAGTATTTCCAATGTGGATATCGTTGGCAATTATGCTATTAAGGTCAAGTTCTTTATAACTTCCATCATAATCACCTACCCACATGCCTTTACTTGTCCCATTGTTTGCTACAATCAGAATACGACCGTCCGATAAAAAATCACAGTATTCAATGTTTCGGTCTAAGTCAAATAAGGGACCTTTATCACTAGGCCCGTCAAGGTTATACTGATATAATCCAGATGGCACAAAGAACGGCTCACTTCCATTTGGTTTTCTATACAAAATACTACTGCCGTCTTTCGAGAAAATTGGAGCGATGAGTCCAAAATTTTCCGATAGCTCGTGAGTCTCACCTGACTCCACTTCGATCCATTCCATATTACTGTGAATGAACTCTCCTGAATGAGGCCGATCTTGACTCAGGTATACAATCTTCTTGCTATCTGGAGACCATTCAAATCCACCAGTGAAAGTGTTCAACCCACCTTCACTTGATGTTAATCGACGTTCTTCTCCATCAAGGCTATAAATCCACAGTTGAGTCGGCAGAGCGGGACTTTCGGCAAGATACCAATCTGTACCTACTTCAAAAGATTTTAAGTGTTTTTGATCATCAGTTTTTTTAGGGGCTTTGTCTTTAGAAAGGTATCCGATTGATAATCCATCTGGGCTCCAATGATATGCCATTACACCCGTTTCATTTTTAGTCAATTGAATGGCTTCTCCTCCTCCAAAAGGCAGACTAAATATTTGCGAGTTTTTATCGGTATCAGCGGCAAGAAAAGTGATTGATAATCCATCTGGAGACCACTCAGGTTGACTCACTCTTGGGCGATCATGTGTCAAGGACCGATGGCTGCCATTCGCTTTGTCAATCAGTAATAAAGTATTAATATATTTATTGTTGTCATAATCTACTTCTCTCGAAATCAAAAGCATATGAGATCCATCAGGACTTAGGCGTGGGCTATTTAGTGTTTTTACACTTTGAAGATGATCTAAGTTTAGAGAGGATTGAGCGTAAGACTGCAGCGCACCTATTGTCAATATAAATGTGAGGAGTACTACAGAAATGCTAAGTATCTTTTTTGTCATGGCTAATATTCTTTTTTATTTTGATATTTCTTCATTAATTGCTGAAAGTGCATCATTGCAGGATAAGATCAATTCATTATAATAATCATTACTTACGGAGAGGCTCCATGCTATGGATGAAAATGCTCGGATCACATAATGAAACTCTATGCTCTTTTGATCATTCATAAATACCCATTCTTCGTCAGAAAGCATTTCGGGCTGCGTAAAGATGTCAATAATCTCATTCGAGAATTTGATAAAATTGACATTTGAGTCCATATTGATGGCAATCCCATCCATCCAATTCTTGTCAGAATCCATCAATTTTTTCTTCTCTTCATAATGGCTATAGAGGCTTACAATCACATCCTTCAATTCTATATTCTTAATCAGACGTAAATTACCTGTACTCAGCAAATCTGTATACGTATTGTTATTTGAAACAAAAACGTTATTGAGACCTTCGTCATACACCGCCATGACCTCAATGACTTGATCTCTGTTATCGAATTTGGAATACATCTTGACCATCGATTCTTTAATACGTTCTCTTAAATCAAGATTTCTTTTGATTATACTATTAAAAACCGAAGTGTCTTTGACAATATCTGCTTTGATACGATATAGATATTCTTTGGCTAAAGCTTCATCCTTGCTATATTGATTCCAATTGTTAATCTGTAAAGCGATCAATATCCCAATGACGACCAGAGCTATTTCACCAATTGCATAAAGAAAGTATTTTGATGTAGCACCATCACTGAATAAACCTTTTCTAATTCTACGAAAGAATGTGAGCATATCTCAAAGATAAAAAATGCCAATTATCGAGTAGATTCATTTGATTCTTTCAAGTTTTATCTTAAGAAAGAAACTAAAGATCTTCGGAAAATATAAACCGGAAAATGCAATAAATAAAGTTTAACCATTAAGATAGTTGTCAATACGGTTAAGGAGTTTTTCTATGTCCTGAACAACATTGGGATGATATCTTAAGATATTAGATCTAAGCACAGTAAATCGATAATCAACAATGTTTTGAAAGTAATCATCGCTCAATATTTTAT
>DKPS01000069.1 GCA_002471345.1 Saprospiraceae bacterium UBA7328 | reverse complement strand
CCACCTCCACCTCCACCTCCAGCAGTGCCGCTTCCGCCGCCCATTTCACCTAAGCTTTGTGCCGCAGTTTTAGCAACATCAGTTTGTTGGTTAAGTTGGTGAGCACCCATGAAGTTGGTCTCTGTTTGAAGTTTTTGACCTCTTTGCGCTTCTTCTCTTTGAATGCGTAGCGCTTCTGACATATTTTCTGCGTTAATCTCTTGAGTATCCTCTAAGTTTTTAATATTTACCTCTGTTTGCGCATCAATGGTTTTTGTTGTTTGTTCTGCAGTAACTTTTCGTAATTCATTGTATCCTTCGGCTTCCTTGTCTACTTCAAGCGAAGCGATATCAAGTCCTTTCATATTAATACCGAAGTCGTTAACTAGTCGATTGCCTAGGTGGTTAGCAACAAGGTCATTTATTTCAAGAGTTTTTCGTTCCATTTGCAGGACTGGCATTCCATTATCGGCTGGGATATTAGTTACCACTGCTTTGATATACTTTGTTATTGCATCTTTAATTTGCTGTTTAAAATCATCCAGCTCAAAATTGATCAGTCTATTAAGTTTTATAAAGCCCTTGTAGTCGGTGACATTAAAAGTTAGCGTTCCACGAACAGCCATTGGTACTGCAAAGTCAGCAAAGCGGGGATCAAAGACATCGAAGTATGGTATTCCAAAGCGTATTTGGACATTTCCTGCAAGATTTATGAAATAAATCTCCGCTTGAAATGGTGAAGCACCCCCAAAGGCTGTGCCGACAATGCTCGTTAAGATTGGGAAGTTAGCAGTTTGAATAATTTGATCATGAGGGCCCATGATGTAGTCCTGGTTTTCTCCATCCTTTTGCGGATAGACAAAAACGGCCATTTCTCCATCTTTAACACGCAAACTACTGCCGTAGCGTACGGCATTCTCTTTATTGGTGGAGTTGGCCTCACCAGATGATCTCCACTTCCATACCAGATAATCTTGTTCGTCACATCGTATGACGTCCATCATTCCCCCTTCTTTCTTATTTCCAAACAATCCCATTATCTGATTTTTAATGTTGATGCGTAATAGTTAATTTCCTCTAGGATATTTTTATCATTCTTCATAGAAAATCTAGCCTTCATAATAATTTGCTCACACTTTGAATGCCACACATTGACAAATGTATTGTGGATTTTGTTTTCAGGTTGTTGAGCGGTTATAAAGTTTCCTTTTTTCTGTGCCCTAGGTAGCGCTAATGAAAGGAATTCAAGCATATCCTCCTTAGTGGTAGGAACTGGGAAATTAGCGATGATCGCCATTTTTTTACGGTCTACTTTACCTGGTCCTGTAATCGAGGAAAATGATGCTGACATGGCCCCTCCTAGAGCTGAAAATGGATTGGCTGAGTGCCTTTCCATAACCCTCATGTCCTCTGCTTCATTGAGCATCTCAAACAAAAGTTCAATAGATGAGTTGGCTTCTATGTTGACAAACGAATGGTCACAATATCCGCAGTTCGTTTTGAAGGATTCTACCATAGCTCCGCAGGATGGACATTTCTTTACGTCACCGTATTTGTCTGACGCTGGTGCTTCTAGTTCGGGAGATGGAGTTGGGGGAGGCGATACTTTAGCCTGGTTTTTTTTATAGAGTCTTGCATCGAGCACCATCTCAAACTCATCCAAATCGATGCCTAATGTCTCTGCCTTTTTGAATAGTACTTGTTTTTCCTTGTCAGTTAGTTGCCCATCAATTAAGGCTGCTTCAATAAGGCTCTCTAATTTCTTGTCATACATACTCTCTCTAAGATAATAGCTTTCTGTAAGGAAAAGTAATGATGGAGAGAGAAAAAAAAAGGGGCGAATGAACGCCCCTCTTTTTTTTTACCAATCTAAAAGATCGTTGACATCGTCTAACACATCGACGGCGTCGCGGAGAACTTCCGCATCATCTCCACCATATAAGTCAAGAACATCATCAGCGAGTTCTAATGCATCACTAGCATCCATGTCTCCAACCAATGACTCACCATACAATTCGGCAGTTTCCTCATATAAACTCATGAGTTCACCCAAATCATCCATGTTTTCCAAATCTATATCAACATTGCTACCATCACCATAAGAATATGTTTTGTTTGGCTCAAATGATGAAGCCATAGTGAGGCTTTTTGCTTCACTGATATTCTTACCATCAATGTCATAGCAGGAAAATTCTAACCATTTTGTTTCTCCAGCATTTAACATAAGGGCATCAACAAGCGGTTCTGTATCGTAAATAGATAGACTAGAAGATAATGGAATGTCTATATCATCAAGTACATCTGGTGAAAAGCAAAATTTCCATGTTTTGGATGAACCGTATTCGCACACATCAACATCGGCAGGGTCAAATGGCAATTCTGCTTCTGTGCGTTGAACTTTAACCATGACTCTAGATCCTCCATACTCCTCTGTTCTTATGGCGGCATCGTCTATGATAAAGTAATCCGCTAAAGGACCTGATATGTTGTTTGATACCTCAAGGGTTACTTTTTGAGGCTCGCTATCTTCAGACGAATCTGAACTTGCATCTCCACCCCCTCCGCAGGAGGACAATACAGATGCGACTAAAAGAGTAAGAATAAACTCTACTTTCATTTTTTTCATAATCTCAATAATTTTGGTGTAAAGTATTAAATTATTTCTTAATGCGACGGTGTCAAGTTTTTTCAAGTTAGATGTTGAAACCCTCGAAGCGATTGAAATACGTAGGCAGAAGCATTGGGGTTAATGGCATCAAGCACTTCTTCTTTGGATAAATTGTTCAATGTGATGTTTTGCTCTGTTCTAATTTTCTTTTGAAGCACCTGCTTTTGTTCTGACAACAGATTGGGGGTAGTAAAAAACTCTTCCATATCTAACAGGGTGTGCAGGAGAAGTCGACGATTTTCAGGAATATTAGATACTATCCATTGATGACATTGCTGGGATAGCTTTTTTTCATAGGCCCTTTGTTCCTGTTGACCTTCGAGAAAGAATAGGTAAGCAACCTTATAAAAATAGTAACGGATTCTTGGGAAAAAATGAATGCTTTTGACCTGTTTTTGAAGAATTGAAGACGAGTATAAGATCGAGCCACGTCGAATAATTTCTTTTTTGTCCTTCTTGTTTATCGCATTTTTTAGCAGCAGGGTTCGGCCAAAGATTTCTGCTTGATAGGTTTCGGTTAGCTCATATTGTGAAGAGTGACTTTTCGCAATGTAATACTCTATGGCTTTGTCATAGGTTTTTATACGGAAATCAGGATCAGCATACAACTCAAAAAATGCTCTGCGAACTACAGGGTGTCCAGTAAAGTTTTTGATAAAAAATTCAACAGATTCTGGATGTCTGAGGGCTGTACAGTAGATTTCTCGTCCAATTGGATGAAAAATAGCGTCATTGAATCGGCCCAAATATTGATCAAAGAATACCTTTAACGCTTCATGATTTTCTAACTCGATATTAATGGCAAGAAGACTCCTAGTCTCATGTGAATTCTTGTCTAATGTAGCATTCGAATATATTGAGTGCTGGTTAATCTGCGCCCATTGAATAAAGTCTTCATAGGATTTAAACCCTAAAAATCCAGCTATTTCGTTTAAGGTCGTGTTAAAGGGCCTTGTTTGATTATTGTTGCGTACAAAGATTCTATACAAGGTGCTGGCTGAAACAGCAAATCCCTCATTAATCATAAGGATGGAGACCTTGGTGCAATCGGATTTTGTATTTAAAGTAGTACTAGTCTTGCGCTGTAAGGCATGGTATAGATCTTGTCTTATATGGCTATCTAAACTTTGTCTCGGTTTGGGCATAATATCAGAATCCGAATTAACTTCAAAATAATGATTTAATGCTTTTGTTTCAAGTTATATCAAGTTTATAAATCGTTGTAAGAATGAGTGACATCTTTTTCCTTTGCATGGAAAATACAAATCATGCAGCGAGGTCTAGGGTTAATAATCATTCTTATATGGGGCATTGCTATCATAATTATGATATATATGTTGAAAAAGAGCGCTGCAGATGATTCAAGACAGGATACAGTGGGTAATGGACAACCTATTGAAGAAATGGAAAAAAATGGAAAGAATTGGCTCTTGGACATATAGTGTGAAAAATAGGTGCTTAACATTTGGCGAGTTCAGTGTAAGATTGACAAAAAAGGAGTCTTCAATTCTGCATTGTCTTTGGCGAAAAGGAGGAGATTTTGTTTCTCGCGAAGAACTTTTACTTGATGGATGGGGCAAGGCAGACTTTTACACTGGGCGTTGCATGGACGTATACATTTGCAAGCTTCGAAAGATTTTATCACGTGATTTGTCTGTAACGATCCATTCCGTTAGAGGATCGGGGTACAAACTAACTCGGAGTTAGTCTTCGGCCCTGATAAAGGATTTTTATTCTATTTCATTTTCTCAGACTAGGTTTCTATCTTTTCCAAGACCTTATTTGCCATGAATGTTTTTCTGAAAGTACTCTCGTCCTTATTGTTTTTTCTCTCTGGCTGGGTATGGAAGGAAGTCATTGGTAAACATAATCACCTCAACTTAATCGCACTCCGTACTTATTTCAGTGTAGCCTTTATTGCGTTGACAATAAGCTTCATGCCCAATGATTCATTAGGTCTTTTTGTGCATCACTTTGTAAAGGCTCCTTCTTATCAGGTTTTCCAATGCTTTGTAATCTGTTGCTTTAGCTTTTTTGGCTTATATTTCTATACCAAGGCCATACAAAAAGGACGCTACACCATGGTAGCCTCTCTTTCCTGTTTGACCGGTTTTTTCGCTGCGGTTTTCGCTTTGGTTTATCTTGGCCAAGCGCTTAATATCTTTCACCTTATATCTTTTGGGTTACTAACTTTCGGCCTAACGGTTTACCAATGGCCTAGG
>DKPS01000125.1:1662-14432 GCA_002471345.1 Saprospiraceae bacterium UBA7328 | reverse complement strand
CATTGAGCAAGTAATGTTGATTAAAAAAATATGGACCCCTTTGGATCAAATTAGAAGACAAGTTATTTGAATTGGTTGAATTTCAGGTAGGTTCTATTTGCAAGTAAGTATAGTAAACTCACAAAATCCGATGGTGTGAACTCTAAAATCACAAATTCAGGGGGTATCTGTACATATGCATCCCTTTTTCATTTATTCTTCTAATCTAATTCTCCAACTTTGGAATAACCACTTTTACAGAGAGGTAAGAAAAAGATTAGGACCAGTAAGCCTCCTGACCATATGTTGCAAAGTTTTAAGAGATTATATCAAATTCTAAATATAGCATGAGAAGGATCATCTTCTTTTTTAGCTGTATTAATAATCAGAATATGTCACACCGTAGATGAGTATTGAGATTTTGTGAGTCGATTCTTATTATATAAGTTGTTTCCCTTCGTTTTAGGTATATCAGGAAGTGTGTATACTCGAATATAAACCATAGTGGACCAAAATAGAATCATGGAATTAAAAACTAAATCAATACTTATTCTACTCTTATTTCTTGGATGCCAATCACCAGAAAACATTACCGATTATCCCATTATGGGAAATTTACTTACTGGTGAATATACCGTGGGGTTCAAGACCTTATTTCATCAAGACCTTACAAAGAATGCAGTTCCCTATTCCGATTGGGAGGGTAACTTGACTAATAATCATACTTCAGAGGAAGGACGACAATACCAAATCAATGTGTGGTACCCTTCCCAACCGGGCACAGGTGAGCCCATGAAATATGCCGATTATGTAAACCTGATGGGCAGACAAACCAATTTTGCAGAATCACAAGAGCAGAACGAATTCGCAAGGCGCACATTTAAATCTCAAACTCGGGACTTAAGAAACATACATGAAGCAGAAAACACAGAGGTCCTCAGTACAGAGGAATTAAATCAACTTCTTGATCTCTATGTATATGCACGTCAGAATGCCAAGCCTGCATCTGGTCATCATCCCGTTGTCATATACCCAAATGGCAGCAGCCCGGCATATCAAAGTATTACTTGTGAATTTTTAGCCAGTCATGGTTATGTTACTGTCGCTTTCGCTCCCAAGGGAAGGTTTTCTTCAGGCATGGAGGTATCTACTATTGGCTTAGAAGTGGCTGTGGATGACCTCGAATTTGTTCTTGGAAAGATCAGTGAAGAGCCTTATGCAGACTTGAATCAGGTCGCTATTTTGGCTAATGCAATTTCTTCATCTGTGGGGGCCGCAGCGATATCCAGAAATGAGAAATTCAAGGCATTGATCAGCCTTGAGGGAGGACTACCCAGCTCTTTCGAACAAGGACTTTTAGACGGATCAGAATTCTATCTTCCAGAACATATCAGGGCACCCATGTTATTCATTTATTCGCTCCATCCCGCTATTGATCCAAAATTTACCTTTCATTTGAAATATGCTGATCGGTATTATGCACGCTTCCCCATGATGTCAGAATTTGTAATGCTTAATTACGGTATGTTTGACTCCTTCATCCCTGACATTCTTGGAGCACATTCTGGAAATACTAAAGAGGGATTCGAGACGGCCAATGAGCTTATTCTGAGATTTTTAAATCATAAAATCAAAGGAGATAAAAGCGTGCTGTTTGACGAGGCTTTCATCGAATCTCGGAGCCATATCGACACCACTTTCATTTTACCAGGAATACCAGCTCCACCCAACATGGCTGTGCTTAAGGACACTTTTGTAAAAGAAGGGTTTGATGCCATTGAAAGCATTTATCATCACCTGAAGTCAGAGGGAAATGATCAGCCTTTCTCCAGGAATTTTTATAGCGATTTTCGAAGCTGGTTGGCATGGAAAAAAGACGATAACTATGAATACCGATTAAGGCTGTATAAACTCGCTTTTGATAGTTATTCTGAATCTGCACGTATTAACTTCTACGCTGCATATTATTTATTAAAGACTGAACAGAATGAGCAGGCAAAGAAGTTCTACAGACAAGCATTAAACCTTTTTGATACGGATGAAGAGTTGAGCTCTGATGATAAAATTAGGTTAAAGAAATACGCCATCGAGGAATTAAACAGTTTGAAGAAATAAATGCTTCTGAAGGCCGTCAAGGATGAAAAAAGTAAATAATTCTATCATAGAGTACCTATTCTTAGAGGGCTTCCTACTTTTTTCAACCCTTTGTACTACTTATTTACACTTCGTCAATCTTTAAGGTAGTGAGATATTGATCTAATATTGAACTTTTAGAAAATATAAAAACACATCATGAAAAAAGTCATTATTCAATTTTCAGTTATTTTATTCTTCATCACTTTCATGCTGACCACTGCAAAGACACAGGATGATCTGAATAAAACCTATTCATGGAATGACAAAACGGAAGAGGTTACTCTGACTGTTACTGTCGAACCAGGCACTAAAGAACTAGCAATGCTGTTCAACGGAAAAGTAAGCAAGGGCAATTTGGTTGTTACTGCCTTAGATCCTAGCGGAAATGGCGAATGCGGCTTTTGCCTGATTACTGATTGCTCCTTATCCTGTGGGAAGGCCAGAGATAAGACCAAAGGTGACAAGAATGCTGCCAGAAGAAAAGGCATGAGCAGTAGCAGTTCGTCGAATACCAATGATGGCGTCACAAAGATGACTATGAGCTGCTCGGGTAAAGGATATTCATATACAAACAACAATTCTCAAGGGGATTTCGGAGCTAGGGGCAATTCGAATGAGACTATTTCCAATCCAACACCGGGAGAATGGACCTTCGTGATTGAGGCTATAAAAGTCACAGGTGACCTTGAAGTAAGCATTGAACAAGACTAGTAAATTCATCTATAGAATCTTGATTAATTTACATGTCAGCAAGAAAAAAGCTTTGAGAAACCGGATCGTTACTTTAATACTTTGGTTTGTTCTGATATCTTCAGGAAGATCGGCAGAAATAGTCGGTAAGATCAACCTAGTAGATGGCTGGAGACCCGTGGTATATTTATCACAGCTCAACAGCTTTGATGATCTGAATACGGCTTCGTTTCATTTGTTAATAGCTGAAGCAGTTGTAGATGCCGAAGGAAATTTTTCTTTTGAATCATTAAATATCCATACCTACGATCAATTATACCGCCTTCATATATGTAAGGATAATGATCCGGTTTCTACCATTATCATCGGTGGGCAGGAACAAAACCATCTACATTTCTTGATGAATTCGTCATCCATGCTCAACGTAGATATCATTTCGTTCCATGAATTTTCTTTAACAGGTCATCCAGGAAATACCACATTACAGAAATTATTTACACTTAAGAACAAGATTAACGCTCCATTGGATATTCCTTCCGATCAAAACCGAAGGTTACATAAAGATCATATCAAGGATCAGTTTATTCATATTGCCGAAGAAGCACAATCTGATGTAAACAGGCTCCTTTCTGTACATCTGCTTCAAAAGAATTTCGACAAGGACGAATATGCTGGACTTTACGAGACATTACCGAAACAACTGAATATTGACAATGACTCTAGCCCCTATTACTCGGCATTCCTTGAACAAGCACGATTCTTCAATTTCAAACGCAAGGAGAACGGCGATTCTGGAAGTCCATATTTTCCTTGGTACTATCTTCTTTGGATACCTATAGCCTCAGTATTAATTTATTACGCAGCCGTTAATTGGCAAAAAGAACAAATCCCTTCTGTGGGTATTCTTTCCAAACAGGAGAAGAAAGTTTATGAACTATTGTGTACGGGCAAACCCAACAAAGAGATCTCCTCCATCTTACATATCGAAGTGAGTACAGTAAAATCACATGTATACAAGATCTTTTCCAAATTGGGTGTCAAATCAAGGAAGGAGTTGTTTTTTAATCCTTGATCAGGCAGCACATATTAATTAGGAGTATACCTATGAAAAGCGGGAGCACGCAGACAGTCCTGAATTGCCTTCTAAAAAAGAGGATACTCTAGGATCTAAAAATTCACACCTCATAAATCCGTACTTTTCTCTTCTTTACTCTGCTATTATTTAATTGATCGATAAGTTTTTGACTTTTACTACGATGTACGGCGACAAATGCACAGTCAGTCTTCAACTCTATGAGCCCTATCTCACTTTTCTCTAATCCGCCTTGCTTCATGAAAAGTCCGGCTATATCGCCTTTTGATATTTTATCCTTCCTTCCCCCAGAAACAAAAAGAGTAGACCATTCTGTGGGTTTAGGGTTATGAGCTTCCGAGATTTCTTCAGTTTCTATATCACCTATGAATTCAGGTAGCTCTTCATCTTTCCACTGAATGACATAAGCTGTGCCTTCACTGTTCATTCTGGCGGTACGACCATTTCTATGAGTGAATTCTGTGCTTTTGAGGGGAAGGTGATAATGAATAATGAAATCAAGTTGTGGTACATCTATTCCTCGAGCAGCAAGGTCGGTGGCTATAATCAAACGATGAGTCCCATTTCTGAATTTGATTAAAGCTCTTTCTCTATCTTTTTGTTCCATTCCTCCATAGAAGATGCCATGGGCTATTCCTACCTTATCCAATTGGGCACTTACTCTGTTGATACTCTCCTTAAAATTGCAAAAGATAATTCCTGATTTAGCACCGAAATGACAAAGACTATCGACTAAGGTATCCAGTTTGTCCTTAACGGGTGAAATGACTTTTTTTATCTCTAATGCTTTGACTCCTTGAGATAAGAAGTCAACCACGTTTGGAGTATTGATTTTTACGAAGTAAGGAATCTCAACATCTTTAGTGGCGGAGGTCAGAATTTTCTTTTTCAGTGATGGAAGAGCATTGTAAATTTCTTTCATGTCCTCTTCAAATCCTATTTCTAATGACTTATCGAATTCATCTAAAACTAAAGTTTTGATATGCTCATTATCAAAAGTCTTTCTTCTCAAATGATCTGCTATTCTTCCTGGAGTGCCTACTAATATTGCAGGTCTTTTGTTGAGCTCCATTCTGTCTTTTGAAAAGTTTCTTCCTCCATAGAATACATTGCATTTATATCCTGCTCCTGTTTCTTTTGCTACTTGTTCTATCTGTATGGCCAGTTCTCTTGAAGGCGCAATAATTAAAGATTGAACTTCTTCAATTTCAGAATCTAATTCTGCGATAATTGGAAGAAGAAATGCTAGGGTTTTTCCAGTTCCGGTAGGGGAGAGGAGCATGATTTCATCAGAAGTATGGATAGCATTTTTAGCTTGAATTTGCATTTCATTGAGTGCTTCAATTTTTAGTTTCTGAAGAATTTCTTTCTGATTTTTAACTGCTCCCGCCATGTTGCAAAATTAGAAGTAATCTTATCAACATTTATAAATTAATTATAGGCATATGTAGTACTTCTTTTACCCTCTTGCTTTTTTTAAAAAATACTCACCAAATTTTGGTAAGTCGATTGTTTAATCTTGAAGATTTTAATAGAAAATACGCATCGCAAATCAATCAAATAGTAATTTTTACTTAAAAATTATTTTGATTATTTTTTTGGGGACAAAACCATTTGTAGTTTAGGAGAAATACTTGAATATGAGACTTCTTTCGATCCTTGTTCTTTCTTTCTTTCTTCTAATGATAATGGGATGCGATAGTCTAACTGAACCTGAAATAAATGTCCCTGAAGGATTTGAATTGGAGGTTTTATATGAACCAAGTTCTCATGATCAAGGGTCGTGGGTAGCATTAGCTGAAGGACCAAATGGAATAATGTATACCTGTGATCAGTATGGGGCAATATTCAAATTTCACATTCCTGAAAACGGAGGTGTTGTCGATTTTACAGATGTGGATACTGTAGGTGTCAATGTAGGGCATGCTCATGGATTATTATGGGCTTTTAATAGTCTTTACGCCGTAGTTGTGAAGCGATCAAATCCAGAGGAACCGGAAGCACTTTCAAGTGGAGTATATAGAATTCAAGATAAAGATGGAGACGGATCATTAGAATCAGCGGAAAAAATACTTCATGTAGATGGATACTCAGAACATGGACCACACACATTAAGAGTTGGTCCAAAAGGTGAAAAAATATACCTAATAGCAGGAAATTTTAATAGTGTGCCAGAAAGGATGTCAAGTAGACTTCCAAGGAATTGGGGAGAAGACAATCTCTTTAAGCCATATCTGGATGCTCGAGGGCATGCAGTTGATTTGAAAGCTCCAGGAGGTTGGATTGCGAGTGCTGATCCGAATGGAGAAAATTGGGAATTAATGGCAGCAGGTTTTAGAAATCCATTTGGAATGGGGTTTAATAATGAAGGAGAGTTATTTGCTTATGACGCTGATATGGAGTGGGACTTTGGAATGCCTTGGTATCGGCCTACAAGAATTCTTCATGTGACGAGTGCCGCAGAGTTTGGGTGGCGCACTGGAAGTGGTAAGTGGCCAGTTCATCTTCCTGACAATCTTTCTGCTGTACAAAACATGGCCCAAGGAAGTCCTACCGCGGTAATCATGGGAAAGGACCTTCATTTTCCTTCCAGATATCGAAACGGTCTATTCGCTTTCGATTGGAGTTTTGGAACGATATATTTCGTGAATTTGAAAGAAAACGGTAGCACTTATGAAGGTGAGAGAGAAGAGTTTTTATCAGGTACGCCACTTCCTTTGTCCAATGCTATTGCAGGTAATGATGGGCATCTTTATTTTTTGACTGGAGGAAGAAGAATAGACTCAAAAATGTATCGACTGCGATATGTGGGCATAGAAAGTACAGATCAAATAGTATCATCGAATAGTGAAACAGCTTCTTTAAGAGAGCTCAGGAAATCTATTGAAAAGTATCATACAACTCCATCATCAGAAGGCCTCTTTGTAGCATGGGCTAATTTAGATCATGAAGATGAGAGAATCGCCTATGCCGCAAGGTTGGCATTAGAGAATATGGTATTAGCGGAATGGGAACATCTATTATGGACAGAGAAGAATACCGAAAAAGTGCTGAATGGATCATTGGCTTATGCTCGTTCTGATGGTCCATTAGATAAAAAGATCATTGATAATCTTAAAAAATTGAATTGGAAGGAATTGTCTGATAATCAGAAAATAAGTTTAACTAGAACCTTTCAATTGCTTTTAATACGAAATGAAAATCATCTCCCTGACTTTTTGCAAGAAATTTCCATTTATCTCCAACCACATTTTCCATCTAAGGATGCTAGACTAAATCGAGAACTCTCACAATTGCTTCTTTATCTGAATTCTTCTGATGCTGTGGATAAAACAATGCAAGTATTGAGAGAGGCAACTGGTAACAGTCAAGAACTTCAGTCGGAAATATTATCGAATGCTTCACTAGAAAGAAGTGCTCAGTATGGCCCACAAATTCAAGCAATGGTAAAAGCGATGCCTCCAACTGAAGCAATTCATTATGTCACTATGTTGAGTCATGTGAAAGAAGGCTGGAATGATGAAATTCGTAAGGAATATTTTGAATGGTTTTATGAGGCTCTAAGTGGAAAAGGGGGAGAAAGTTATAAGTCATTCATTGATAATATTAGAGCAAAAGCATTGGACAATGTTCCTGAAGATAAGAGAGAATATTATGCAAATCTGGCAGGGTTTTATTCACCGATAAAATCAATGGCAGAATTACCTCAGCCCAAGGGCCCTGGAAAGGACTATCACCTTATGGACTTAGGTGAGTTAGTAATGTGGGGAAATGCGTTGGGTGATTATGAAGGAACCATTGAGGATGGAGAACGGGCCTACAAAGCTGGATTATGTTATAGCTGTCATCGAATGAATGGAAATGGAGGGGATTCAGGTCCGGATTTGTCCCAAATAAATACTCGATTCTCGAAAGGGGACTTGGTGAATTCTATATTAAGTCCGAGTGAGGAGATCTCTGATCAATATGCTTTCACTCTTTTTACAAAGAAGGATGGTTCCAAATTGTCAGGTAGAATAGTCGATGAATCAGAGGATGAATATGAAGTTTTTCAAAGTCCTTTTGATATGACCATTACCACTTCTTTTATGAAGTCTGAAATTGAGAAACAAGTAAAATCACCACTTTCCCCAATGCCTGCAAAGCTTTTAGATAGACTAAATGAACAAGAGGTGCAGGATTTGATGGTTTATTTATTGAGTGGAGGAAAAGAAGATGGAGAATGGTATAAATGACCTATTAAGAGAACAAACTAAATCTGACAGTCCTGATTAAGATGTCGGATTTAGTAATATCTTTCTCAAAATTAATCATCAACCGAAGCTCCTACCAATTGTCTGAACTTCCATCCAGTTTGATCACCTGAATTACCTTGAGTTTGTTTGAGTAATACCCCAATTATTTGTTCCTGAGGATCGGCGAAGTATTGGGTGTTAAAGTACCCTCCCCAATCAAAAGTCCCTTCACTGCCTTGGCCTCCTAAGTCTGAACCTTTGAGGCTTTTTACACCAAAGGCTAAGCCATAGAAATTAGGACTACCCCAGAGATCTAAATCAGATATTTGATTTGCCATTATGACATCTACAGTTGTCCGACTTAATATTCTCACTCCATTGAGTTCTCCTTTATTGAGATACATCTGGAGAAAAGTAGCATAATCTTTGGCTGTGCTACTCAGTCCTGCACCACCTGAAAAGAAAGCATTAGCTCCTTTTATAGGATAATCAGGATCATAGAATGTTGTAGGGAAGTTCATCCACTTATTGTTTTCTGATTTTTGGATATTGACTAATTTCCCATGCTTAGATTCTGGCAAATAAAACCAAGTATCATCCATTCCTAGTGGGTCGAATAAATGATTTCTGAGATATTCATCAAATGGTTCTCCTGAAATTATTTCAATGAAATAGCCTAAAACATCTAATCCCTCACTATAAGTAAATCGTTCTCCTGGATTATGATGAAGTGGAAGTTTAGCAAGTTTTTTAATGTTGTCTTTTATTGTAACATTCTTTGTTGTGTATAAGTCTACGATTCCTGCATTGGCATAGATCTTTTTGATATGAGGATTACCATCTATCACTCCATAACCAATTCCTGAAGTGTGAGTCAGAAGATGCCTTATAGTAATTTCTTTGTCAGAAGGGGAAGTATCGTATGTACCATCTTCATACAATGTATCTAAGACTTGAGCATTTTTAAACTCAGGAATCCATTTAGAAATAGGATCGTCCAATTGAAATAGCCCATGCTCCCAAAGTTGCATCACAGCAGTGGAGGTGATAGCTTTTGTCTGTGATGCTATTCTAAATATGTCGTCCCTTTGTAATTCATCTCCATTTTCATTTCGGGTGCCGAATGCCTTGTGAAAGACAATTTTGCCATTTCTTGCAATTAAAGCGACAGCTCCTGGTATCTGTTCATCAGCTATTGCTGATTTTAACATTGTGCTAATTCTGTTCAATCGTTCAGAGGAAATTTTCACATTTTCTGGAGCAGTCATCTCCAGAGCCGGAGATTTCTTAATCGATATAGTCTGTGAATAAACAAAAGTAAAAAGTAAGCTAAGAAGTACAGAAAATAATAATCTCATGGCGTAATAATTTAGACTAAAATAGGTAATATAATTTCATCTCAAATCTATCCTTCACAGAACACAAGCAATGCAAAATTTTTCTAATTCAGATTGTACTATTTTATGTCCACCATTGAATTGCTGTATGTCAATATCCAATTGATTCTGTTCAATTACGCTCTTGATTTCTTCTAAAGCTTTTTCAGTTATAAAATGATCTTCTGAACCATAGAGAAGATAGTGTTGCTTATCTGCGAAATAACCTTTTAGATGCTTATAACTGATGTCTTCTGGCACCCATCCTGCCCAGTTTATTGCGATATCATAATTGGGTTGATGAGAATGTATCCATCTCCACATGGTGGCACATCCTTGTGAAAATCCTAAAAATATGATTTTCGTTTTTTGATTCACATGCCTACAATATCTATCATATATGGACTGCAGGTAAGTAGTAAAGTTCTCAATTTCGTCATACCTGTTCTCACTGGTCATCCAGCAGGCCACAGGTCTGCGATCTCCTTTGCCATCCCAATAAAATCTATTGAGCCCTTCTGCAGCTATCACAAAATGTTCATCTGGATCAAGAAAGTCAAATTTCTTGATCATTCTACTTGCTAACTGACCATAGCCGTGCATAGAAATCCAGATATACTTAGTTGTCTTTTTGTTTAGATTTCCATAAGTAGAATAGTGTGCGGTTTTTGTAACGGGCACACTGTAGTGATTAATACTCATATGACTTTAACCTAAAATTTACTAGTGGCACCGCCATATGCACCATTCACTCTACTCAATATAAAAAGTGTGGAGTATTCCTTTTCATCCAACTGTTCATACCTCTTTTCGCCTAGAATAGCATTAGTAAGAGTCGGAGTCGAGTTAGAATGACCTACGATGAGAATGTTGCCTTTAAGTTTATCGATTTTGTCTAGAATTTCCTTACTCCTAGGATCATAAAGTTCTACGTTAATACCTAAAGCTTCAGCCAATGGTTGAGCGGTGTTGCGCGTTCGTTTATAATCTGTAGAGTAAATTTTACTGATATCAAATGACTTTAGCATCATTGCCAATTTCTTTGCCCTAATATCACCAAGTCCATTGAGATCAGGATCTCTAGTCCCGTCGTCTCCTTTCTCTGCATGTCTTACCAGAAAAATATTTTGGTCAGATTGCGCACTTAAAGTGGATGTCGGAATAGAAAAAAAGATAATTAACCCTATGATTAGAATTTTTAAAAGTTTCATGATACCAATTTTGTATTTAGACTTAAACTTAAAACAAATTGATAGAAAGAATGTGAAAATCCTCTGTTATAGTATAACCAAAAAAGGCCTCCCAAAAGGAAAGCCATAAAACCCCAAAAAACCAATTGAAAACAATCATTTATATGACGAGATTATTGCAATCAAGTCACATGTTAATTTATAGGTAATATTTAATCATGTTTATTCATTCCAAAAAAAGTGGAGTTCAATTTTTTTACTCTTTGTTCGAAAAACCTCTTTGAAGGCTCAGTTCAAGAAGTATTAATAAACCCATCATTTAATGAATGACCCTTTTAACCCTCCTTCAGAGCTTCCACTTATCCAAACATCAAAATCACCTGATTCGACAACGAACTGACCTTGATTATTATAAAATCCTAACTCTTTTTCTGTGAGTTCGAAGAGGATATTGGTAGTTCCTCCTTTAGGTATCATCACTTTGTGAAATCCTTTCAATTCTTTTACTGGTCGAGCGACACTAGCCACCCTGTCTCTGACATATAACTGAATGACTTCTTCACCATCATAATTTCCTGTATTCTTGACATTGGCTTCTACATGAATATTTCCAGTGGTAATATCCTTGTCTACAGAAAGGTCACTATACTCAAATGTAGTATAACTCAATCCATGCCCAAAATGATAAAGAGGGTCATTTGACTCATCACTGTAGTGTGACCAAAATACCAGATCATTCCCAATATCATTAGGTCTTCCTGTTGCTTTATGGTTATAATAAATAGGTACTTGTCCTATGCTGCGAGGAAAGCTCATAGGAAGCTTGCCACTAG
This sequence comes from Saprospiraceae bacterium UBA7328, assembly GCA_002471345.1. GTDB lineage: Bacteria > Bacteroidota > Bacteroidia > Chitinophagales > Saprospiraceae > UBA7328. The sequence goes on along the minus strand of DKPS01000125.1, from coordinate 2,900 downwards.
GATTATAATCACCATATAGAACTTGTGCAATAGCATTTCCAGATTGAGAACCTAAATGCCAAGCTTGGAGGATTGTTGGAATTTTTTCGTCGGCCCATGTTAATACAAGTGGGCGACCACTCATATTCACTAATACCACATTCTTATTCACTTCTAAAACTTTTTCTATTAGTTCTCTTTGAAGTCCTGGCAAATCCAAATGTGCCCTACTTCTACCTTCTCCAGTTTGATAACCATATTCTCCCACCACCATGACCACTACATTTGCGGATTTAGCCTGGTCTACTGCCTCATCCATACCTGACTTGTCCGTCTCATTAATTTTTACTTCAAATGGGAAAGAAGGCAAACCACCTTCGACAAGTCTCACACCTTGATAAGATTTAAACTCTTCACCCTGGTATTTTTGCATTCCTTCGAGAACCGAGATTGCAGAATTATCTTCAGCCTTGAGCCTCCAACTTCCCAGGGGACTATTTTTATCATCTGCTAATGGTCCAATCAATGCAATATTTTGCCCCACTTTTAAGGGTAACAATCCACCTTCGTTTTTTAGCAAAACAATGGACTTTTTTGCCATATCTAATACAGTGTCGTGATGATCCTGATGTCCTAAAAGTTCTTTTTCTTTCTCTTCATTACAATATTTATATGGATCATCGAAAAGTCCCATTTTAAATTTCAGTCTTAATATTCTTGCTACGGCATCATCAATATTTGATTCAGAAACCTTTCCTTCTTCTACCAAATTTTTCAAATGAGCAACATAGAGATATGATTCCATATCCATATCAGAACCAGCATTAATAGCCAATTCAGCAGCATGTTTGCCATCTTTAGCGTAACCATGCGCGATCATTTCACCAATGCTTCCCCAATCAGAAACAACCAACCCATCAAATTCCCATTCTCCTTTTAATATATCTCGTTGGAGGAACTTGTCTCCAGTGGCAGGAATGCCATTTAAATCATTGAATGAATTCATAAATGTGGCAATACCAGCTTCTGCTGCTGCTTTGAAAGGAGGTAATACCATATTGTATAAAGTAGATGTCCCAATATCTGAAGTGTTATAGTCTCTTCCTGATTCTGCAAAACCATATGCCGCAAAATGCTTAACACATGCAGCTATAGTGTAGGGATCAGAAAGGTCATCGCCTTGAAACCCTTTTACTCTAGCTACAGCAATTTTAGATCCCAGATATGGATCTTCACCTGCACCTTCCATTACTCTTCCC
>DKPS01000125.1:962-1356 GCA_002471345.1 Saprospiraceae bacterium UBA7328 | reverse complement strand
TGCACCTTCCATTACTCTTCCCCATCTGGCATCCCTTCCTACATCTACCATCGGTGCGAATGTCCAATTGATTCCAGATGCAGCACTTTCAATAGCTGACACTCGTGAAGATTTTTCGATAGCATCCAAATCCCAACTTGCTGATTCTGCTAAAGGTATCGGGCTTTGGGTTTGATATCCATGAATTGCATCAAATCCAAAAATTGCCGGAATCTTTAATCTTGATCCTTCTAGAATTAACTCTTGCACTTCTCTTACATTTTTGACACCTGTGACATTGAGCATAGACCCTACTTTTCCAGAGGTCAGATTGTTATATTTCTGAGAGGCATCTCCTTCTACAGGTTCTGGTCCTGTAAAGTCCCAAAATCCATTGTATTGATTCATTTGACCT
>DKPS01000125.1:0-656 GCA_002471345.1 Saprospiraceae bacterium UBA7328 | reverse complement strand
ATTGTATTGATTCATTTGACCTATCTTTTCTTCAAGGGTCATTTGGGCCAATAAGTCTGCTACTTTTTGATCAATTGGAGAAATTGCCATATGTTTAGTTTGAGCAGTTTTTTCTGTTTCAATCATGCTATTGTGAACTGAGCATGAGGTGAATAGAAAAAAGATAGCTGCAAGTGAAGTAAGAGTTAATCTCATGGTGATGTAAGAAATTGAATCTGAAATATAGGAAGAGTAATAATGGCAAAAGTGAAAATGCTAAACAAGTAGTAGGATGTGATTGAATAATGTAGTAATGACCAAGAATCATTTGATAAGTGTATACCCTTAGAATTCCATTCTCCGTATTTAGTAAATTTACTTAATGCTTCGAAATACTATTTCTTTACTCCTTCTATGTGGTGCTTTTTTATCTTTTGGTCAAATTCAGCTATTGAATGATGAATTCAATGATGTGCGATCTATTATTAATTGGAAAAACATCAACATAGAAGAACAGTGGGGAATAGAACAATTAGAGCATTATTCTATCAATGATACCACTGCAGGAAAAATGGTAATGATTCCACGTACAGCCTCATGGTTTGGTGGATGGAGAGGTCCTCTTTTATATAAAGAAGTGAGTGGAGATTTTGTGATTACTACAAAAGTAGATGCGA
>DKPS01000165.1 GCA_002471345.1 Saprospiraceae bacterium UBA7328 | reverse complement strand
TTAGATACAGCTATAACCCCATAACCCTTCATATTTGACGTGCTAACCATTAAATCGACTACTAGCATACATATATAAAATATATGTCCTTAAACTTAACCTTAACACATGGCTTGCGATGCAATAACAATAGATTTACTTAGTAAATATGTACTTGAGTTCAAAAAAGTGCCACTAGGGTGTAAGGTATAAAGAGTAACAGGCTATTGGCACAAAATTAAAGACCGTATAAATACCTTAGGAATGTGTAATAAATCAAATATTAAGGGCTTTAATCACTCTTTAAAAACCTAGGTGTACTTTACATACAAGAATTACCCAGACACAACAGCATTAAAAACAACTTAGATTTACGCTCAAGTTGCTGACCATAACACCAAATATATTATTAGTTCATTAGATTATTAAATTTGTTATGTATGCATTAGAAATAAGCGTAACGGTGCGCTTATTCGATTGTTATATGCAATGAAATCGTATGAAAATTAATAATTACACTCAAGAAAATCTTCGAATCGGTTTATTAAATCACTGGCTGACCAGAATTGCAGAAATTGGAAGCTTACAATCTTCGAACAAAGGGTATGCTTTTTTATGTCCTTTTTTGGTTGCTTCAAGGGCACAAAGCAATAACCAAACAGTATTAAACTTACCTTTTGCCGAATCAGTAATGTCTGAAGTCAATGAAAAAAAATACACTTCTGAATTTGAAGATTATATTTTAGAAGAGCTTATACTATATACCAATTATGATGCTTTTGATTTAAAGCAAACAACTTTTAATGTCATTTCAACTTCAATTTTAACAAGCAGAATAAAGCTATATAAAGATTGTGCAGCATCAGAATCTGGCTTAATAGCTTCTAGCAAGAAGTTAAACATATTTCTTAGCATTATTGGCGATTCGTTGACAGAATTTAATTTGGAAGAATCTTATTGTTATGGTGTATTATTATGCAAACTGTTAGATAATGCCTCATGCAAGAGTATAATGGAAAAAGCACTTATAATAAGCAACAATCTTCCAGCATATTACCACGCAAATCTAGAAATCATATCAAATCCTGAATCAACTAATCAAACAAGAGATTTATGGCTGTTTTCTGTTGTACTTAGAGTTCAGTTATCACAGATGTTTAAAAACGATGATGTATTTAAGAAATGGATTTGGGATTTTCATAATTTTCTTTTTTATATACCAGGCGAAGTATCAGTTAAGCCTATTTGGGATTTGGAAGCAAATAATTTTATACCAACGGTGATTAGAGCAGTGTCAGAATATTTACCTGAATATTTTAATCAAAATAAAGAAGTCGGTATTCAAAATTTTGGCACTCGAAATAGTCGCAGTATAAATTTACCTGATGTTTTTAATGCTTTACAGCAAAACATGAGAGATGCAGGAGAATCTGTTAAAGGAGACATCTCGTTTACATGTGAAGGTGAAAAAATCAACCATTATTGTAATATGTTTATACAAGGGACTTTGGTCGTACTGTCTTATATTCAAGATAGATGAAGTCAAATGATTTATTATTAAACTCATAGTTACTGAAAGAATTAAACTAATGTGCAAAAAATAAAATAGCATATAACACCACCTAAACTGCATTAAAACGCAGTTTAGCTAAAACGTTAGCTTTAAGCTTAAATAAATATGGCAGAATGTAAAAAATGCGGAGAATACACAAAATTTGATGGTGGACTTTGCTATTCGTGCTATAAAAAGAACGGAAAATCGAAGGATGTTGTGGTTGCAGAAAAAGAACCTAAAAAAAAGGTTGAAAAACAATCGACTCCTAAATCAAAAAAGACAGACAATCCTTGGATTTCAGGAGTTATAAAGGGACGAATTGCCGAAACAATAGTTGAGGAGCTTTTTCGATCCCTGGGATTTCAAGTGTTTAGTTATGGTATGGAAAATTCTATTCCTGGAATTAAAGACCTACTAAAAGGCGTTAGAGGCGATGTCTCAACAAACATCAGACAAATGCCTGACTTTGTAGTTTTTAAAGATAATCAAGCACATTTTATAGAAGTTAAATATAGAGCAAGTGGTGAATTAAAATTGAAGGATATCGCAAAATACGGTGACTATCCTTTTGAGAATGCATTATTTGTTCTTGTCACCAAAAAGCACATAAAATGTATCTCTTAAAAAGAACTTAGTGAAGGAAAAGAAATCACTTCAACTTGCCATAGTTATTTAGGTAAACGAAAAGAGTTTGACACAGATAAAGACTTAATTATTGACTATTGTGGATATGCTGTGAAGTTTTTTGAAAATGTTTAAAAGGAAAAAGGTATAAATCTAGCACTATATAGCGCATTCAAATTAGAGCTAACATCAAAATAATAACATTATGAGTAAACCTCTATTTAAAGAAGTAAGCTATTCCTTATCCAAATTAATGGATGATGTAGAAATGGGAGAGATTGGGTTACCAGACATCCAAAGACCATTTGTATGGAAAAATTCTAAGGTTAGGGATCTCTTTGATTCTATGTATCAAGGTTATCCAGTCGGGTATTTATTGTTTTGGGAAACAGATGCAGAAAAGGGTGTCAAACAAATAGGAACTTATAGTCATCAAAAAGTGCCTCATCTATTAATTGTTGATGGCCAACAAAGACTCACTTCTTTATTTGCAGTTATTAAAGGAATTTCAGTTATCAGAGAGAATTATGATTCTGAAAAAATAGAGATTGCTTTCAAGCCTTTAGAAGGAAAGTTTGATGTGGCAGACGCCAGTATAAGAAGAAATCCAGAATGGATTCCAAACATCAGCAAATGCTTTGCAAAAGATGCAAGCCAATTTGCTATTGTTGGTGATTATATCAACAAGCTCAAAAAAATCAGAGAAGATGATGGAAAAGAGTTTTCTTTTGAAGAGCAGAAAAAATGTGAGATAGCTTTTCAAAAATTATTTGGTATAGGATCCTTTCCCTTCACTGTTTTACAACTATCAGCGGGTATTGATGAAGAACAGGTTGCCGAGGTATTTGTAAGAATAAATTCTAAAGGTAAATCTCTAAATCAAGCTGATTTTATTTTAACCTTAATGTCTGTCTTCTGGGAAGACGGCAGAAAAGAACTAGAAGCTTTTTGTAAAGCCTCCCGTAAACCAGAAAAAGGAAAACCAGGGCCTTACAACTATTTTATTGAGCCTGACCCTGATCAATTACTTAGAGTTTCTGTTGGTATTGGATTTAGAAGAGCAAGACTTCAATATGCTTATGCTCTTTTGAGAGGTAAAGATTTAGAATCAGGGAAATTAAGTAAAGAGCAAAGAGAAAAACAATTTGCAGTTCTACAAGCCGCCCAAAAGAAAACATTAGATCTTCAAAACTGGCATGATTTTCTGAGTATAATTCAAAAGGGAGGGTTTAGGAGTTCTTCTATGATAAACTCAAAGGGAACTCTAATCTATACATACATTCTTTATATCATTGGAAAAGAAGACTACAAGGTTCCTCACAAAGAGCTGCAAAATGCTATCTCGAGATGGTTTTTCATGTCGATTATTACCTCCAGATACATTAGTAGTTCTCCTGAATCTGCTATGGAGAGGGATCTTGCAGATTTTAGAGGATTTACAAAGTCAGAAGAGTTTTTAAAATGGATAAATGATATAATTAAGTCAGAACTAACAGCTGATTTTTGGGAAACAACCTTGCCTGCAAGGATGGAAACATCTTCTTCAAATTCTCCTCTAAACAATTGCTATATAGCTGCATTACATCTACTAGATGCAAGAGCATTGTTCTCAGAAGTTAGAATTTGGGACGCATTAGATCCAACTACCAGATCTAAGAAAAGCAAAGTAGAACGGCATCATTTATTTCCAAAAAACTACCTCAACAGTTTTGGATTAAAAGGCACAAGAATCACCAATCAGATAGCCAATTTTGCTTATGTTGAATGGAAGGATAACATAAAGATTTCAGACTCACCTCCATCAGAGTATATGGAAGAGTTCAAAAAATTAATCCCTCAGGATAAATTAGAAAAAATGAATTACTGGCATGCTTTACCAATAGATTGGGAGAGTATGACATATAATGAGTTTCTAGAGGAGAGAAGAAAGCTCATGGCTGGTGTTACCAGAGATGGATTCAAGCAATTAGAAAAAGGTGAAGTTGTAGATGAAAAACCAACTACAATAGAGCAAATGGTATTTCAAGGTGAGGGAATATACACTGAATTTAAGTCTACCCTAAGAGTTAACTTACACACTGATCAGAGGGATAAGGCCATGGAGCATGCTGTTATCAAAACCATAAATGGGTTTTTAAATTCAAAAGAAGGGGGCGCTTTGGTTATAGGAGTGGCAGATAATGGGGACGCCTTAGGTCTTAGTAGTGATGGGTTTGAAAATGAAGATAAAATGGACTTACATTTAGGAAATCTAATAAAATCCCAACTTGGAACAACTACACTGCTAAATATTAAGCCAAGTTTTCATGATTACAAAGGAGAACGTATTTTTTTGGTAGAATGTAAGCCTAGTAAAGTGCCTGTTTACCTTAAAAAGGGGAATGATGAGGAGTTCTATATTAGGGCAGGAGGTTCATCTGCAAGGTTGACACCCAGCCAGATGATGGAATACATAAAACAAAGATTTTAGTAAATGAACATCACCCAAATAGAAAAAAATCTAAGTAGACTAATAAAGAACTTCAACAAGGAGACTTTTATTTATGATTTACTATTGGCGTACGATTTACCTAAGGCAACAATTTCAAGACTCCAAAATGGAACTGCCAATCTTTCAAAAGTTGAGGGTGAAGTATCTCTTAAAAAGAAGCTATTCTTTAAAGAAATTAATAATGAAGACCTCCATCTCAGCATAACCAACATTTCCAAGCAAATAAAACATGAACAACGTTTCGTAATTGTTACCGATTACCAAACTTTACTTGCTAAGGATACCAAGATGAATGTCACACTTGATATTCACATAAAAGACTTACCCAAGAATTATGATTTCTTCTTGCCTTGGGCGGGTATGGAAAAGGCACAACTTCAAAACGAAAACCCTGCGGATATTAAAGCAGCGGTTAAAATGGCAAAGTTGTTTGATGAAATTAATTCAGATAATGAAGATGATTCACCAGAATTTAAAAAGAGTCTTAATGTATTCCTTTCAAGGTTGTTATTCTGCTTCTTTGCTGAGGATGCAGACATATTTGAGGATAATCAGTTTTCAAATGCCATAGCCTCTCATACGCAGCAAGATGGTAGCGACTTAAAGAAATACTTAGACAAACTTTTTGAGGTGCTTAATACACCCGAA
>DKPS01000176.1 GCA_002471345.1 Saprospiraceae bacterium UBA7328 | reverse complement strand
ACAGTGGCAATAGCTTTGGTGCACATCTTCATTTCGAAATAAGAAACACAACCTCGGAAGCACCTATTAATCCTGTTCTGTTTGGTATTGGTCCTAAAGACAATATCGCGCCGATTATCAGAGGCTTAGTAGTATATGAATTAGATCAAAACAGAAAGGTTTTATCTCAATCATATTATCCTGCCACAAAGAAAAACAGCACAACTTATGATCTGAATAATGATACTCTAGAGGTTTCATGGCCTCTAATCGGATTTGGTTTACATGTCTACGATATGTCTAATGGGGCAGGCAATCACAATGGGATTCACAAGCTTCAATACAAAGTTAATGGTGAAAAAAGATTTTCATTTAGCATAGACAGTGTACCCTTTGACAAATCTATTTTTCTTCATGCGCATATGGACTATGGATTCAAAAAACAAAATAAATATGTACACAAATGCTATAAAGAAGAGTTGAATACGCTTGACATATATAAATTCTCAAAATTTGGACAATTACTCATTCCAAATCAACTATTTCCAAACAGCATAGATATTTTGGCTGCTGATATATTTGGCAATACTGCATCTCTAAATTTTAGCATACGAAGAAAACAGGAATTAAATACCATAAGCCCATCCGTGATTACACCAAATATCGGTACCAGTGATTCCACTTTTATGTTTTTGGATTCATTTTCATTAGCCTTTGCGCCTAGTACTTTTTTACACCCTGAATTTGTCAAATTAAAAATTGTCCCAAATGGGATCAGTATTTTATCAACAAAAGAATCAATACCATTATTCAAAAATTTCAATTTAGATATTGATCCAAAAAACTTGAACTTACCTGATTTCAATCCTTTAAAACTTACCTATATCACGATTGATAGGAAAGGAAGAAAAGTAAACCTTGGAGGAGATTGGGTCAACAATAAATTCGTTTTGAAATCAAATGATTTTGGTACATATCAAGTAGTAACAGATATAACACCACCCAAATTGAAAATTATAAAAAATGAGAGTCAAACCAATTTAATTCTACAGATTACTGACAACCTCAAGACCAAAGGAAAGACTACTAGGATGACATATTCCTGTCTATTAGATGGTCAATGGATTCCTTTAGATTATGATGAGAAAAATAATCACTTAATCATATCTTCTAAGTGGCTCCAAAGTGGAATGCATTGTAAAATAGAAGTTATGGATTTTAATCAAAACAGAACGATTAAAGAGTTTACAATCAATTAGACATTGTTCATTTTTTGAAGAGTAATTCTTAAACAAAACGATAAACCATTCGTTATTTAGAAAAAAGTCTATGATTCCAGTTGCAGGTGATATCGTTCCAAAGTTTTCAGGTAACAATGAAAAAGGAGAACTTATAAGTAATGAGTCGTTATTAGGAAATAAATACATTCTATTTTTCTACCCTAAAGATGATACTCCAGGTTGTACTAAAGAAGCCTGTAGCATAAGAGATGATTATAAATCCATCAGAAAGTTAGGATACGAAGTATATGGTGTCAGTCCAGACAATGAAAAAAAACATCAAAAATTTATTGCTAAATATGAGTTTCAATATTCCCTAATAGCTGATCCAGAAAAAGAGATAATTAATTCTTTTGAAGTTTGGGGGCCTAAGAAGTTTATGGGGAAAGAATATAACGGAGTTTATAGAACTACTTTTTTAGTGAATGAAAAAGGTATTGTAGAAGGTGTTATAGAAAAGGTTAAAACTAAAGAACACGCAAAACAAATAATAGATCTTATAAACTCCTTTTGACTATTGCTAAGATTAGGTTTTCTCAGCTGAATCGACACCAACAATTTTAGATATTGAAGTCTTTGATATAGAAACCAGAATCCAAATTGTTAATAAGAGGATATAATACAATTCCTGACAGCTTTCATTATTACCTAAAATTCCTGATAAAACAAACCATACTCCATCATCTGAAGTTTTATGTCCATCAGCCATGCTCATGAGAAAAGTGAGTTTCATCGCTATCAGAATGTACAATATATATACAGCCGCAATCCCGCCAAGAACTTTTCTTTTCCAATCATTTGGAGTTGCGAATATTAATGCAAGTAAGAAGAAAGTCGCTATAGAATGACTCATTCTTGCTTTAAAAGCAATGTATGCTATGGGTTTAAATTGTTTTGGAGTTCTTGGGTTGATTCTGTTATACTGTTGTATGGCTTTAACATCTTTTTTGTCATAAGCTGTCAAGACATAATCATTATTAGGGTCAGCCCCCATAGATTCCACGTCAGTGGTAATTTCAGCTTTTACTTCAGGATGCCAAGAATTATATACCCATTCTCCAAATGTCTCATAAAAACCGTGATGCATATTTTTAACCACTGTAATCTCATTAGAAATTAACAGCATGGCATAGATCGAAAAGAAAATGAAAACAAATTTTATTAAGGGTCGATTGTTCAACAAGGTTTTTAAAATAAGGAGTTAAGAAGAGATTCGTTTATCTGCTAACATTTCTTTCTGCGCCCATCTATACCAATAGACCCAAACAAAAATAGTAAATGCAATAAAAAGTATTTGCCAAAACTCAACATGAAGAAAATCAAACATACTCCGCACATAAACACCGGCAAGAAAAAGACTAATTATCCGTACCAAATTTAAGACAAATAGAAATATGGTCCCATATAAAAGTCCTTTCCATTTGTATTTCCACTGAATAGGAAAAACGGCTACAGTAGCCCAATATAGTATCATAGGTGCTACACCATCACATCCTGCCTTTACATTAATGACAAATCTACTGGTACTTAGAGTGTCTCCATTAACAGTAGCATTGCTTCCAAATATATTGAGGATCATCCCACTTATTGAGGTATATAGATTCGTGAGAGGTTCCCGTATGACATTAAAGAAATCTGTAGCGCTAAGAGAGAATAACAGGAGCACAAGAAATATGAAACTCAATAAAAACTTGAGAACGTCCTTTTTCTCATTCCAGAATCCTTTTAGATCAAAATACTTTTTGTTCGTAGTCTTGGAGACTTTAGATTTTTTCTTTTTATTGGATTTTTTTGCCAATGGTACTTACAATGTTTGTGCAAAGAAAAGAAAAATTAGCCATCGTATCTACATAAAATAACTCTACCTAGATTCTGCCTAAATAATCTAATATCATGAGTTATTTGCTCAGTGATTTATCATCAAAAACTACGTCGACAACAACACAAGAATGTATCTCAAAAAAAACCAGACACGTTAAGTCAAATTCACACGAATACGCTACAGGTGAAAAGGACCAAAATATTTTTCTATCTCTTCATTCTGTAATCACACACAAGAGACATTTTTTCAAGAAATGTAATTGATTTGAAAGAATAAGGTTTTGGTAAGGGGTTTTTAAAATAAAAATCAGAGTCTAGATTAACAGCTAATTCATAAGAAAAGGAATTGTTGATATATCAAAATATTTCCAATTTTAGAAAACCAAAAGTATATCAATGAAAATAATCTTCACCTTACTTCTATTGTGCTGTTTTGCACTCTATTCAAATGCTCAAAATATCTCTTCTGAAGTAATCTCCTCTTTAGGTGGTGAATTTAGTACACCTACAAACAAACTCAGCTTCACTGTTGGTGAGACATCAATATCTTACTTCAGAAGTAACGACAAGGTTCTTTCAGAGGGATTTCATCAGTCTTATCTAGATGTAATTTCTGCAGTCGAAGATTTAGAAGAGATTAGCTCATTTAAGATGTATCCAAACCCAACCTCTGATTTGCTTTATTAGAATTTGAAGGAAAACTGGATAGATTAAGTGGTTCTCTTTTTAATGCCATTGGTCAAAGACTAACCGATTTCAAAATAGAAACTTTAACAAAAGTGAAAATGTCAGATCTCCCTCAAGGTCAATATTTCATAAGAATTACAAATGCTCAAAACAGATTTGAATCATTCAGTGTGATAAAAAATTAGCCTACCACATTGTTTTCTTGAAACCAAAACTATAAATAATGAAATCCTCAAAAATGAAAATATTCATCAGTATACTCCTCACTTTCTTTACATATTCTATCTATAGTCAAGTCCCACAGGGCTTTAACTATCAAGGAGTCGCAAGAGATGCAGAAAACAAAGTGATCAGTGATGATTTTATTTCTCTCAGAATTGCATTAGTTGAAGGATCATCAAATGGCAACGTAGTATACTTAGAGACACATCAAAATGTATCCACTTCACCGCAAGGAGTGTTTAGTCTAATAGTAGGTGGTGGCGCTACAAATGATGACTTTAGCAATGTAGATTGGTCGACATCAGCTCATTTCTTAAGAGTTGATATGAATATAAATAATGGTACCAACTATGAAAGAATGGGTACAAGTCAGTTGCTGTCTGTACCATATGCTATTCATGCCGGAAGCGCTGCCACAGGAGGAGGAAATAATTCTGACGAAGACAGCGATCCTACCAATGAAATTCAGGATTTAGAGTTGTCAGGAAATACTTTAAGTATTTCAGGTGGAAATAGCGTTGAGCTAACTGATCAAGTGAATGATTCTGATGCAGATCCAACAAATGAAATTCAAAACCTCAGTATCAATGGGAATCAATTGTCCATTTCTGGAGGCAATACTGTAGATCTACCCGTTCCTAATGGGACTGAAGATAATTGGGGAACTCAAGTTGTTGAATCTGATAATAGTATTTCAGGTGATGGTACTGCAGGGGACCCACTCAGTGTAGAAGGTGATCTAACTGATGATCAATCCCTCACTGTAATCGGAAATCAATTATCTATCTCTGGTGGTAATACTATGAACCTACCTGTTCCTAGTGGGGCTGAAGATAATTGGGGAACTCAAGTTGTTGAATCTGACGGCAGCATTTCAGGTGATGGTACTTCAGGAAATCCATTAAGTGTAAACGGAGATCTTACTGATGACCAAAATTTGAGTATTAGCGGTGATCAATTGTCCATCTCTGCAGGCAACACTATCACATTGCCCGATAACGTCATTGACGCAGATTCAGACCCAACTAATGAGTTAATTACCAATGTGACACTCTCTGAGAACAACTTAAGAATAGAGGAAACCTCACAAGTCAGGTTAGTAGATCTTTCTCCATTATTAACAGGGAGTGCTGCCCTTTGGCAGTTATCTGGAAACAACATCTTCTATGATACTGGAGAAGTTATTTTTGGAAATCCTACAGCTTCCAAAACTTATATTGGAATGAATAGCAACACTTTCAGAATCAATGGAATAGAAGGCACAGAAGTTACATTTGATACAGAAAAACTAAGGTTTGATCCTATTGGATTTACTCCTTCTTTGGGGTCAGCAAGTTATAGAAGAAATGGTTTTGAAATTTTCTCAGGATCAGGACTAGAGACAAGATTAACAGATGCTCTATTAGAAATAATAGAAGGAGATAATACTGCCCATCTTCAGCCCGATAATCTCCATTTTCATACTACTACTGGTGATGGAATGATCTATGGAAATGGCGAAATTAATGGAGATTTTCGAGAAAGTAATGTTAGAATTCATCCAGCTCAAGGTGAATGGAGTTTTAATAATTTTAATACCCTAATATCGGCTAATGGAGTTTTGACCACTTATAATGATGTTGGTCTAGGTCTAGGAGTATTTGATAATGGAGGGGCTATTGCGACATTGAGTACTATTGGTACTGACTTGTTAATTTATGGCAATAATGTAGGCTTCAACACATCTAACCCTCAACTTGAAGTTCATATAACTGAGAAAGACAATGACAGTTTCCAACTATTCTTGGAAAATGGAAATAACAAATGGTTACTTGGCGCACAAAGTGGCACTAATAATCTTTTATTCAAATTAAATAGTAACAACAACTTTTCATTCTTAGATGGTAATACACTGAGTTTTGGAGCAATTTCCGATAAACGTGCCAAAAAGAATATAAGAACACAACCTGATGTATTGAATCAAATGATGGCATTAAAAGTTAAACAATTCGAATACATAGGATCAGATGTATCTACAGTAGGATTGATTGCACAAGATGTTCAAAATGTTTTTCCTGCATTAGTTAAAGAATTCAAAGTAAATGCGGCTGATCAACTTTCTGAGAATAGTCCAAAGCATGAGTCATTACTTGGTCTAAACTATACTCAACTCACCTTTTTAAACACTAAAGCTATACAGGAGCAACAGACCATCATCAATAACCAAAAAGAAGAAATTAATGAGTTAAAAGAACTCATGTTAGAAATGCAAAAGCAGATAGAAGAATTAAAAAATTACAGTTCTACCCATTTTTCAGTTTCATCACTCTGATAAATTGCATTAATTATTTGGACAGATTTCGCTGCTTCACGCCCTGATATGGTAGGTTTTGATTTATTTTTTATTGCGTGGATAAAGTCCTTTAGATTTTGAATATGGCCATCAACATTGATAGCCCCTGGATTATTTGCACCTAGACCAGCATCACCTTTATCCATCAAAGTGGATTTGATGATTTGATCTTCTTGAAGTTCATTTTCAAATTCCCAAACACTGAATTTATCATCTTTTAAAAATACTGAACCTTCGCTTCCACAAATATGAATTTCTGCAGGATGTCCATTCTCTGACCAACAGGAAGTAGAGGCTTCTATAACACCTTTTGCGCCATTTTTAAATTGTAGTAATACAACCGCATTATCTTCTACTTCTATATTTTCATGAGTGATGCATCCTACAGATCCTGTTAATTTAGCAATTGGACCAGCAAGATATTGCAACAGATCTATGGTATGTATAGATTGGTTCATGAGTGCTCCTCCACCATCTAATTCCCAAGTACCTCTCCATGCACCGCCATCATAATATGCCTGATCACGATACCATTTAATATAGGCACTACAAAGTGCAATTTTTCCAAACCTACCTTGATCAATTGCCTTTTTTAAAGCAACAACAGCAGAATTGAAGCGTCGATTAAAAATTCCAGAAAGAATTACATTTTCGTCCTCGCAGACTTTTACAATTTGATTGATTCTATCCGTATTGATTTCCAAGGGTTTTTCACATATGACATGTTTGCCTGCTCTGGCAGCAGCTAAACATCCGCTCAAATGCGCTCCAGAAGGAGTTGCTATTGATACTGCGGTAATTGATGAGTCACTTAAGAGGCCCTCTATACTAGAGTGATAATTACATTGATATTCAGTGGCAATAGCTTTTGTTTTTACTTCATTTCTGCCATAAATTCCAATTAATTTTGCATTAGGAATTGCTTTTATAGCCTCTGCGTGAAACCTTGAAATCATACCTCCTCCTATAATACCAAAACCAATCATGACAACACTTTTCTCTCTTTTTGCCAAAATTGATAAAGTCCAAAAACGAGTAATGTACTTAAAGCTATTAATCCAACTAACCCTAACATATTCTCATAAGGATTAGCACTGTTTATTTTTCCGATGAGAGCCCATACTGAGGCAAATGAGGCTATCCCTGTAGCAAAAATCATAAGAACGTTCCAAAGTAATCTTCTTCTCACCATTTGATCATTCATAGCTTTTTTAGAATTCATCAATAATATGAATATCAAATAAGCAATAGGTAAAAACATGGTGGCAATGACCGATGCAGGAACTACTATCGCCGCCTTTACACTTCCTGCCCAGATGAAAGGTGAAAACAATCCACTTAGAGCCGGAATAGTAGCTCCAATCAGAAACCACTTTCTACTTCCATAATGGCCAAATGCTTCGCTTAAAGCGTATCCATTGATCATCATATGAATTAGCATCGTGCTAATCGCCATTGCTAAAATTCCAATACCAAAAATGAGCTGAACATGCTTTCCCAGAAAAGGCTCAAGAGCTGTTGCCAATTCTGTAGCACTTCTTTTTGCTAACATGATGCTTAGGTTTTTATCTGCCAATCCTACATTATTTCGCAATTCATCAAGGTACTCTTTGCTATTTTGATGAATATATTCTCCATGCTCTGCTTCGAGTCTTTTATCTAGAACATCATTGTATGCTTTTTCACTTATTACTGCATTTTTCTTTGCGTGGAACTGTGTAGCTGTGGATAATACAAGGCAAGTAGCACCTAAAACAAATGGAATAAATAACCCAAACATTAAATCATACTGCGACCACTTCCGATCGGATCTCTTCCAATTTTTTTTCATTAAAGCATATGGCAGGAGGAATGTCATATTTATTCCTACCGCTGTCCCAAATGCTCCAATTATTATATTCCGTTGATTATCAGCTATATAACCTTTCCAAAAATCAGAATATGCACCGGTGTCGGCAATAAAAGAAGAATAACTTTCAGATGGATTAAAAAGCAATGAGAAATCAGGTATCCACCCTTTGAAAAAAGCGCCCCACTCTATGCCTCCTTTCATACCTAAAACAACTACTACGATCATAAATGAAATAACAACCGTAGCGACTAATACCTTGATAACATTATTTACCCATTCTGATAATTTTCCTTCCGCGGAAAATAACCAGATTAAGACCAAAGCAACTATAAACAAAATGAACGTAATGATATAAGGACTAGAAACATCCCATCCAAGATTACCTTGAATGGCATCAGTGCCAAGAGCAAACTGAGAGGCACAAAAAACAATATTGGCTACTACAGCACCTACAAGCCATCCCCATGCAAGAGTGTTGGAAACATGGTTTTTAGCAAGGATGAAAGGTCGGTTTTTTTTTGGTTCATCCTGACTAAGTGTGATATAATTCAGAGCACCTAACATGATTATACCACATAGCATGGCTAATGGTTGTAACCAAAGAAAGTCATACCCGCCTATCACACCCAAATAAAGTGAACTGACTAGAGTACCCCCACCTAAAGTAACCGCCGCTTGAATCCATCCGGGGCCACTATTCTTGAAGTATTTCTTATTAGATAATGCCATATTCAATAATCAAAACTGATCCACACTTTGATAAGCTTTCATTACTGCTGATTCTCCTTCTTTGCCTTCATTAAAATTACCATGTTCCATTCCCAAAATTCCATCATAACCTTGTTCATCAATAAACTTGAAGACATTAGGATAGTTAATTTCACCAGTAGTCGGTTCCTTTCGTCCTGGGTTATCACCTATTTGAAAATAACCTATTTCATCCCAGCACTTTTCAATATTAGGAATAATATTGCCTTCATGGATTTGCTGATGATAAATATCAAAAAGTATTTTACAAGAAGGACTATTTACTGATTTACAAACTTCATAAGCCTGTGCAGCTTTGGTTAAAAATAGTCCTGGGTGATCTCTAAAATTGAGTGGTTCAAGTACGATTGTAAGATTGTGAGGTTCTAATATTTCAGTTGCTCGCTTTAATGTCTCAATGACATGAGTTGTTTGGTAACCCATATCTTGTCTTAAGTCTAAATGCCCTGGAACCACAGTCATCCAACGTGCATTTACTCTTTTAGCCACATCTACTGATTCTTTAATTTGAGTCAGAAATTCTGCTCTTGAATCTTTATCGCCTTTAGCAAGAGTGGGTTGTCTCCAATAAATTTTATGTGCAACGAAAACGCCCATTTCCATATTCCTACTTGCCATTGTCCTGGCCATTTTCTCCTGAAGTGCGACTTCTCTCCCTTTCATTCCATTATCCTCAAAAGCTCTAAACCCCATATCGGCCATGAAATTCAATTGATCTATCGGATCATCTCCTGCATGATGTTTAAACATTCCCAAGTGAGGAGCATATTTTAATCTATAAGGGTAACTTTTTAGGTCTTCATCCGCCATCTTCTTATTTAAACCTAGTCCCAAAGAAACTCCAGCAGGAATCGCTGCACTGTGAGTTATGAATGATCTTCTTTTCATAAGAATACTTTTATGTACTCTGACAAAATAGAAAAAGATTTATAATACTAGGGAGGTAAACCTCTGATATTGTAAAGGGAATATGCAAATCGTGTCAGAGACTTTTTAGACATCATGAAAATACCAATAATGGTAATCTGTTATGAAACAATAGATATCTTGTCACAATAGAGCGATAGATACATTCCCAGAACCCTCTATCCGGTTTATATAATGCCAAAATATTCACCTCATGAGTAGACATATAGTCCATTATTCCATCTTCAACTAAATCAGCTGTAGATAAAATAAAGCCCTAATCAGCAAATGGCTCAGATATCCATTGATTGAATTTCCTATGAAAAGAACTACACCATGAATGCTTTATCTAATTCATGATGTTTAGTTTTTTGAATAAGGATTAATGTGTTTTCACCAAAGAAAAAAAATGGTTAGGAACACTCAAGATTATAAATCATATCTTGGATATCACAAATTGAATACAAAGAAAAAAGTTATAGATGATCACTAAGTTCAAATTGACTTTTTTAAAACCATGGGATTATTAGTTGCTATAATTTTCTTGACTCATTGCACAGATTCTGTTTCAAGCACTATAGCATCCGACATCAATGTGAAAACATTCAACATCTATAATTTCACTGGACATCTAGTGCGTAGAAGTGGAGAGAAATGTGGCAGTGCACTGCAGGTAGAATTTGTTTTAACATCCCCAGAAGACAGACAAGAATATATCATTGATGGTGACAGGGTATTATCCGTTTCCTTAGTTGCAATTAAAGGTCAAACAATAAGAGTAAGTGCGTATGAAATCAATGGAGTCGAACGGACTTTTCTGACACAAAGAAGTATGACTTTTAATCCACCTAGTGATCTGTCAAAAGATATAAATCCAAGTGTTGTTTTATGCCCTAAAGATCAATTGGAATTCTATGATTTCAATTAGAATACGTTCTTAATAATCATGTTTTCCAATATTCCAACCATTTTCTCCTAAGAACTTATCACCGTCTGCTGCAGCAGGTTTCTCTAATTGAGTGCCCATGCTATCATTCCATCTATTCAGATATCCAAATAGAGCAATAACACCCAATATTTCGACGATTTCCCCTTCATCCCAGTACTTTCTCATATTATCTGAAACTTCATTGTCAACGCTATTTGGAACAGTTGAAGCCGCAATGGCCAGATCAAATGCAGCGCGCTCAGCATCACTAAATATTGAATGAGTTTTGTAATCCCAGATGTGTGCCATTTTTTGTTCTTCAGCGCCATATCTTTCTGCAGCTCTGATAGCATGAGCTTCACAATATCTGCAGCCTGTGGTCATACTAGAAAGATAGGCGATAAGCCTTTTGAGGGCACTAGTCACTCTTCCTTTATTTTCCATGACTGCTTGATTCATCTCCACAAATGCATTAGCTATTCGAGGTCTATGCATCATAGTAAAAAGGCTGTTTGGCGTAAAGCCCAGGGTTTCCTGATAAAAATCAGCCATTTTAGCTGCTTCTGCAGTTGCATTTCTATCCAAAGGACTTACAAGTGGTTTTTTCATAATTCTTTATTTAAAGATTTCAACTTTTAGAGTCTAAAGAGCGCTTTTGTATTTGTGGTCGTAATTTCTGCTATTTCTTTTATTTCTTTTTCAAATATTTGAGCTGCTTTTTCAGCTACAAACTGCACATAAGAGCTCTCATTTCGTTTGCCTCTATGAGGACTTGGCGTTAGAAATGGGCTATCCGTTTCTAATATTATTCGATCTAATGGTAAATCACGAATTGCCTCTGGAAGTTTACTTTTTTTGAATGTTAGTACTCCTCCAATTCCAATATAGAATCCCAAATCCAAAATAGCCAAGGCAGATGTTTCGTCTTGATCAAAACAATGAAAAACACCTCTCAGATTACCATCTTGGCGATCTTTTACAATTTCTATACACTCTTGCATGGCATTCCTTGAATGAATGACTATAGGTAAATCTTTGTCTAAAGCCCAATCAATCTGATCATGAAAAGCCCGAACTTGTTCTGATTTAAAAGACTTGTCCCAATAGAGGTCCATACCTATTTCACCCACAGCAATTACATTCTCTCTATCGATATACGCATATAGTTTTTCCAATTCAGTCTTATAATCAGCTTTTACGCTACATGGATGCAGACCTACCATTGGAAGGCAACTCTCATATGCATTTGCTAATTCAAATACGCTATCCATTGTTTCAGAATCAATATTAGGTAACAACATCAATCCTACATCAGAATCTTTAGCTCTTTGCATGACATCATCAATGTCATCATGAAACTTTTCTAAGTATAAATGTGTATGTGTATCAATTAGCATATTGGTAAATTGCAATCAGAATGGCGAAGAAACGAAAATATTATGTGGTTTGGGATGGGGTTAATCCAGGTATCTATAAATCATGGGCAGATTGCCAACAACAGATAAAAGGGTACCCAAATGCCAAGTATAAATCATTTGCTTCAAAAGATCTAGCTGAATCGGCTTTTCATGAAAGTAATTATGAAGATAACATCTCGAAAAAAAGCCCAAAATCTAGAATAGACCCTGCTCTTTTCGCTCATGAAATCATACAAGATAGCATGAGTGTTGATGCTGCTTGTAGTGGCAATCCAGGCATTATGGAGTATAGAGGTGTGTGGACTGGTGATGCAGTGGAGATTTTTAGAATAGGTCCATTCACTAATAGTACCAATAATATCGGTGAATTTTTAGCTCTTATACATGGATTGGCTTACCTCAAAAAAATAGGTAAAGACAATCTTCCAGTATATTCTGATTCTAGAACAGCCATGAGTTGGGTTCGAAATAGAAAAGTCAAAACAATCTTACCTAGAGTAAAGAATAATCAAGATTCTTTTGCACTTGTAGATAGAGGATTAAAATGGCTTAAGGATAATACTTATAAGAATCCTATAATCAAATGGGAAACAAAGAAGTGGGGAGAAATACCAGCTGATTTTGGGAGAAAATAACAGATCAAATTTCTAATCACATGAAAGACATGGAGTTTTTTTATCCTTGTATTTTATAAATAAAAAAGTGCTAAACAACATCAGTCGCTTAGCACTTTTATAGCAAAGAAAACTTTTTTACTTCTTTCTTATAACCACATCACCATGATATGTTGTAAACATTAATTCTGGACCACCACTGCCAATGGAACCTCTAGTCCATCCGCTGAGTTTAATTTCTTTAGCTCCGTTATTGCCTGTTTTCTTTTCCATTTCTGGTTTCTTTAAAGCAATATCAAAATCGGTAAAAATTTCACCTTTACTTGATTTGATTTTTACATCTCCAACAATGCTGGAAGGAAATGTAACATCCACATCGCCATGGTAAGTAGAAAAGGCCATGGTCTTACCAGATGTCACTCCATCAAAAGTCACCTCTATCTCTCCATGATGAGTGTCAGCTATCACAGATCCAGTCACATTATGAATTGTAATACCTCCATGATGTGCATTTGTGGTGATCTCGCCCTTAACATTAGATACGCTAATAGCTCCATTATGGTGAGTATTTATATCCAATGAAAAGTTTGTTGGTACCTTTATTACAAGATCTACATTCTTATTGTGACCTGCTTTTACATTCACTTCATTGTCCTCTTCTCTTATGGTTATATCCATGGAGTTATTGGCAATTTTTTTGAGCCCTTGTTTAGCATATTTACCACTATTGTGATCGTCCTCCTTTGCTGTCATTGACACTTCTACTTGAGTGCCGCTATATCCTTCTACTGTGACCGTACCATTATGAGTGGATACGTGTAAAATTCCTGCACTATTCGGTTTAGATAATGGGATCGTTACTTTTTCATGATTCCCTTGAGCAAGAGATAACAGAGGTAATAGGCCTATTATCATCGCTGTGATTAAGTACTTTTTAATATTCATTATTATATGATTTTCTTTTTAAAAATTGTTTTTATGATCGTCTCAGGATATACATGTCACCATGATGAGAGTGCATTTTTATATCATGAGCTCCACCTCCAAACTGAACAGATGTACCATCTCCTACTCGATACGTTGTTCCTTTTTTTGATTTTGATTTAGTTGTTTTTAAAGCCATTGGTGACCAATCAAAATCCGTATAAAAGGATCCATGATGACTGTCCATACTCACTTTAGCAGAAGGGGCACTTGGAAACTCTAACTTAATATCACCATGATGTGTATCAAACTTGCCGTCCACGTCAGGCTGATCGGAAAATGACACGGCTATGTCGCCATGATGCCCTGAGGCGGATTCTATATTCTTCACGTCCTTCAGATTCAAACTTCCATGATGAACTCCTGCATTTAACATACCTGTCACTCCAGATATATGTAAGTCCTTTTTATGAGTATATGCTCTGAGAGGCATATTCCGAGGCACTTGCATTTCTATTGTCATTTCCCAATGCACATCTCTATCACCATGACTATTCCATCTCCATTTACCTGGGTCTCTGGAGTTATACCAAGCATTTCCTCCTATTTTGTCCATTTCTAAAATGGTATACGGGTTTTGCACAAAAAAGTAAAGATTACCTTCAATCATCATTGTATCTAGATAGATCTCCTGCTTAGCTTTAGTCAGTTTTGCCTTAGTCTTGGCTTTTAGTTTTCGCTTCACTTTTATCTTTACTCTATCACCAGAAGTACCTGTTATTTTGACATTACCTTCTTTGTTGAATAGTAAGACTTGCTTCATGTCGCTTACGTCCACATCCCATTCCTGAGTGTCTTCAGATGATTGACCTGATATGTTCAACATCATTAAAGACAGCGTGATCATTAATAAATATTTCATGTTTATCGTTTTTAAAAAATTGAAAAAATCTGTTTAGAGATCTCTTATTATTGGTACCAGTATTATAAAATTGTAGCTAGTTTATCTTCTATCTGAAGACGGACATCAGTCTCCATCCAATCAGATTCTAGTAATTGTTTCCATTCTTGTGCTGAATCTTTTTCGTCTAACTGATTCATTAGCTCTGCCAGTTCCACGATCACTATTGGCTCTGTTTGATGTGGAATAGACTCTATGAGATAGCCTCTAACTTTGGGCTGATTAGCAAACTTCATCAACACTTCAAGAGCACTTAATCTTACACTCACACTCTCATCAAAAATCAATCTTCTTCTAAGCATATCCAGAACCACATCATTAGGATCGGTAACCTCTTTTGTTTTCTGAATTTGTTCCATCTTTTCAAATGCTGAAGCTCCTTCCAAACTGGCAAACTGCATCGTGCTTTCACTTTCGGATGATGGAATTCTTTCTACTTCCGAGTTCAATTGAACAGGTCGGCTATACCACCCGATTGAAAATGCAGTCACCAAGGCTCCTAGTAATACCCAAGTGCGTACATCTTTTACAGCAGAGCTTATCCAAGTAGTCAACTTTTCTATAATTGACAAGTTCGATTTTTCCACATTAAGAAGAGATGTCTGCTCACTTAGCATTCGGTAGAAGGCAGCATCCATTCCAGCACTTGGAGATGCAGATGGAACATTTTCCAATTCTGACCATATCGTACAATAGTCCTCTATATCACTTTTGAAATCAGGATTCTGCGTAGAAAACTCTCTCACCTCCTCACTATTCACCCCTTTACTTTCTATAATAGAGAGAAGCCGATCGAGAACTACTTCAAGTTTATTATTGTAAATGTTTTCATTCATACTCCATTCATTTTTACAATTTCTAATTGGATTTCTTTTATCCCTCTCATCACTCTTGCTTTTATTGTATTCTCTGAGCAGTCTGACATTTCGGCTATAGTTTTATAAGTCAAGCCATTATATCTACTCAGTATTATTGCATCCCTTTTTTCGGGAGAAATTAATTGTAATGCTGCTTTCATTTGTGTTTTGTATTCTTTCATCCTGTCTCCACTTTCTACATCTTCATTACTCATCTGGTCTAGTCCTACATTTTCTATCTCTGCCGAATGTTTTAATGCATCTTTTTTTCGATAATCATCTATCCAAGTATTCCTCGCCAGGAAATACAGCCAGTACGAAAACTCTCCTTTTCCTTTAAATTGATTTCGATAATTAATTACTCTTATAAAGACATTTTGAACCAAATCTTCACTCTTCATTCTATCACTCGTACAGCGATAGAAGTAGCTAAAAAGTCCCTCTTTATGCCGCTCATACAGAGTACCTGCTTTGCTTAGATCACCACCTTGTACTAAGGCCATCAACTGGTTGTCCGACTGTTTTTCCAATTCTTCGTTTTGCGTATATGAAAGAGAAAACTTACGAATTTTTCAATAGTTGCAAGACTTGAAAATGGAAATGAAAAAAGAGATTATGGAATTTGATAATTCCAGTAGGATTGATCAAGAAGGCAGAAGTGATATTTATTTACTGACCACTATAACAAATTCTCCTTTTATACTCTTTCTAGATTTGAAATCCTCTAAAAGATCAGCAACACTTGCAGTCTTTATCTCTTCATAGATTTTAGAAATTTCTCGTCCAATACTCACCATTCTTTCTGGACCAAAATGAACTTGAATCTCTTCTAAAGCTTTGAGAACTCGATAAGGAGATTCATAGAATACTATTGTGGTATCAAGGGTTGCGAGATATTCCCATCTGGTCTTTCTTCCTTTTTTATTGGGTAAAAAGCCCTCAAAATAAAACTTATCACAAGGCAAGCCTGATGCTGCTAATACAGGAACAAATGCAGTAGCACCAGGTAGACAGATTACATTTATATCTTGTGCTCTACAAGCTCTGACTAATAAAAATCCGGGATCAGAAATACTAGGTGTCCCTGCATCTGTGATAAGAGCCATTTTGATGCCTCCAGAAAGTTGAGTGACTATTTGCTCTGTTATTCCATGTTCATTATGCGCATGAAAAGATCTCATAGGAGTAGAGATGTCATAGTGTTTGAGGAGTTTTCCACTTAGACGAGTATCTTCAGCAAGAATGAGATCTACCTCACCTAATACCTCTAATGAGCGGAGTGTCATATCTTTAAGATTACCTATTGGAGTAGGTACGAGATACAACATTAGATTACGGCTATACTATATTTGTAAGTCTCCATGATCACATTTGCAAGTAGGTCTTTGCAAGCTTTTTCTACTTTTTGTTCTGCCTCATCAGCAGATGCGGCATCGAGAGTCATAATGACGTGCTTACCTATTCTTACATCGGATACACCTAAGATGTCGATGTTTTTAAGGTTATTTCCTACGGTTTTTCCTTGTGGATCAAGAAGTTCCTCTCTGGGTAAAATATCGATTGTTGCTTTGTATGTCATATCATGAAAATATTGGATGAAAATAATATTTTATATATATAAAATATTTTATGTTTACGGCGACTATTAGGGTATTGAGATATCGTCTAAAACTAAAAAAGGCCTCGAAGAAAGCCACTTATGTCTAAGGTGATATTGAAATACAAAAAAACAGAGCCCGATAAGTAAAGCGAAAGTGGAATTTATCGGGTTTCTAATTTTTCATACTTTTAGATTCTATACTTAAAACTTGAATTTCATTTTATAGTCAACTTCTATTGCTCCCCTCTTTATACTTTCAAGTTTTCTTTTGATTAGTCTCTTTTTAAGAGGTTTCATCTTATCTGTGAATAAAATTCCCTCTAAGTGATCATATTCATGCTGAATTACCCTTGCATTGATACCATCGTACTCTTCTTCTTTAATTTTGAAGTTTTCATCCTTGTATCTTATTCTCACTATTTCTTGTCTATCCACATCACCTCTGATATGAGGAATACTCAGACACCCCTCTTCATATGACCAATACTTACCCTCCTCACTCAGAATAATTGGATTAATAAAAACCTGCTTTATCCCTTGACCTTCTTCTCCTTCTTCTTGAGTCTGAACTGTATCTACCAAGAAAAGTCTTATTGATCTACCTATTTGTGGAGCAGCAAGGCCTACACCTTGAGCACCATACATAGTCTCCCACATATTAGAAATGAGCTCCTTTAACTCCTCAAACCCCTCAGAAATATCTTCGGCTCTCTTTTTTAAAACATTGTTGCCGAAAGCTACAATTGGCAAAATCATAACATAAATTTTCTATTTAAATAAGACTTTAGAATGAGGACAGCACTTCCTTTATCTACTTCCTCCTTTTGTTGTCTTTTCTTTTTCTTAACCCCCATAAGTATCATATTGTTCCGTGCATCTCTAGAAGTATTGAACTCGTCCTCTCTCACTATATCTAAAGAAGGAATTTTCTTTATCAATTTTGATAAAAACGCTTCGATATCTTTTACAAGATAAGTGGGAGTCCCATCTTTGTGGGTAGGATATCCTATCACTAAAGTCTCTACTACTTCTACTCGGAGATAATTTTCAATAAAAGCATAAAGACCATCCGTGAGAATTGTAGGCATTGGATTAATAGAGATCTGAAGCGGATCAGATACAGCTATTCCAGTACGCTTTTTACCATAGTCTATTGCTAATATTCTACCCAATAAATTCTAATCTTATGAAGGCGCAAATTTATACATTACTTATCACTCATGACTTTTTCGATTCAAAGCTCATATCTGATGATATTTTCAGATAAAAATATAATCTTCACTACATGTTTCAAACAGAAATAAATCATTTCTTTCAGTCTTTTGCTAGTGATACACTGACCATTTTCATGCAGTTTATCACTTCATTGGGGTACCCATTATTTTTTCTTGTTTTCATTAGTGTTTTGTTGTTTGCAGTCCACTTTAAAAAAGCATTTCTTCTTTTTTTAATATTGATGTGGACAGGAAGTATTACGTACATTCTAAAAGATTACTTCTCATTACCAAGGCCATTCCATGTCGATAATTCATTAATACTTCTCGATGGCCAGTTACCTGATGAGGCAAATTTCGATCTCAATCGAAAAGGTGCCACAGGATTTTGGAATAGATTATCAGATGATGTCTTGGAAAGAGTTAGACAGGCAGATCATATAGAATATGGATTCCCATCTGGACATTCTAGCATTGCTATTGCATTCTGGGGTGCATTTGCTCTTATATATAGAAGAAAGTGGGCTTATGGACTTAGTTTGGCACTTATAATATTAATACCGATGTCAAGGCTTTATCTAGGTGTTCATTTTTTAGCAGATGTACTTGGTGGTTTGGTTCTAGGAGCATCAATTTTAGCCATCTTTTATTGGCAATTGCTACAATCAAGAAAAATGTCCAGCTACCTTCAAAGACATAAATATGATTTACTGCTTAATTTTGAAACTGCATTCCTTACAATAGCCCCATTAATATTACTTTTCTTTTTACCAATAAAAGCATTCTCTTTAGTAGCCTTTCTGATGGGTTTTGGAATTAGCTTTATAATACTGGCTCAAAAAGGACTACCTCTAAACGATGGCTCCATTATTCATCGAATATTACGAACTGTATTATGTTTTTTAATATTTGCCATAGTATCATTTTCTCTAAATTTCTTGATTTCTACTTTTGGTCTTGTCGATAACACTTTTATTCAATTCATTAAAAACTTATTAGCAACATATCTTATGATTTGGCTAGGTATAGAACTAGGCATCAAATTAGGCTGGTTTCAAAGACCAGAAATTCCATTCATTTCTACCAAAAAGGTGTAATTCTAAAACACGGTATATCAACTTGTCTTACAAGAATGAATCCTGACTATTACATTTGCATCCTCACTAGAATTTGAAGAGGGTAATGGAACATAAAAACAAAATAATTCTAATAACTGGAGCTTCTTCTGGAATAGGTAGAGCTGCTGCTTTGGCTTTTGCTAATGAAGGAGGAACTATCATCGTATCTGACGTCAATGAGAATGGAGGGGAAGAGACAGTAGAAATGATAAAATCAAATGGAGGCAATGCCGATTTCATTAAAACTAATGTAGCTGTTTTTGAAGAAGTTGAAAATCTGACGAGGAATATTCAAGAAACATATGGCAGATTAGACATTGCTCTAAACAATGCAGGTATTGGGGGGCAAATAGCCAGAACCGTTGACGCATCTGTAGAGTCTTGGGAACAAGTAATGGCCGTGAATGCATCTGGTGTCTTTTTTTGTATGAAATGCCAAATTCCTATTATGCTAAAACAAGGTGGTGGAGTGATTGTAAACACTGCATCCATAGCTGGCTTACGTGGATTACCAAATAGCATAGCATATTCTGCAAGTAAGCATGCTGTGGTAGGAATGACCAAAACAGCAGCTATGGAATATGCCAAGAGTAACATCAGAATTAATGCACTTTGCCCAGTATTCACAGTATCTCCAATGTTCGATCCTGAGGCATTAGATGGAATGGTAAAAGGTATATCTGAAAAACTAAAAGCAGGAATCCCAATGAAACGATTTGGTAGAATAGAAGAGCAAGTGGGAGCAATGATGTACCTATGTTCTGACAAAGCAAGTTATGTCACTGGGCATGCTATGCCAGTAGATGGTGGACTCACTGCATAGATTTTAAAAGAAAGAAATGGCGCAAAAAGTAAGAAAAGGAGAAGAACTCCACGAGGAAAACATAAAGGCTTACATGCTTGATCACAATCTAATTACCGATCTTAGAAGTGAACTTAATGTGAGTCAATTCTCAACTGGATTTTCTAACCTTACTTACTTATTAGAAATAGAAGGCAAAGAATTAGTACTTCGAAGGCCACCTAAAGGAGCCATAAAACACGGCCATGATATGGGTCGTGAATTCAAAGTTTTAAGTGGTCTAAATAAAGGCTTTGAGAAAGCACCAAAAGCTTATACGTACACAGAAAATGATAGTATCATCGGTTCTTCTTTTTATATTATGGAAAAGATAGATGGTATTGTTTTGTCTGCTAAAGAAGCTCAAAAAAGAAATGTTTCGGCTAATGAATTTCCAATAATTGCTGACAAATGGCTGGACACTTTTGTACAGTTGCATGAGTTAGATTATCAGGATGTTGGACTAAGTGATTTAGGCAAGCCTAATGGTTATGTAGAAAGGCAAGTAAGAAACTGGGGAAAGCAATATCTCAAAGCAGCTACAGAAGATATACCAGAAGCAGAAAAAGTAATGAAGTGGTTAGATGAAAACCAACCTTCTAATTATGATCACAGCTTGATACATAATGATTATAAATATGACAATGTTGTTTTTGCTGATGATAAATGGCAAAAGATTAATGCTGTTTTAGATTGGGAAATGTGTACACTTGGTGATCCTCTAATGGATCTTGGAACATCAGTAGCATACTGGAGTACAAAAGATGACCACCCTATGATCATCCAAGGACTAAAATCACCAACAATAATGGAAGGAAATCCAAGTCGTTCTGAACTTGTTGAATTGTATGCAACAAAGAGTGGTAGGCCAATTAATAATTTGGTCTTCTATTATGCTTTTGGATTGTTTAAAATAGCCGTAATAATCCAGCAGATATATTATAGATATCATCATGGACATACTTCAGATGAGAAATTTACCAATTTAAACCATGCAGCCCGACTTATGTGCACATTATCATGGGCTGCTATTCAAAAAAACAAAATAGAAGACTTACTCTAGATATGTTGCTGTATATAATTCTTTCTGTCATAGCCATCGCCTCTTTAGGGCTGTTATATTTTATACATTCTGGTGTACAATTACCTTCAGGAGCACATGAAGTTATAGCAAATACTGTAGCCGAACCTATTCCTGAAATGGTGAAAGGAGAAACCAAATTTGCTAAATCTGGTGAACTTGACATTTGGTATGAAAAAATAGATCCAGAAGGCAAAATCAAAGGAACTGTCCTGCTTGTTATGGGACACAATAGTACCTCAATGTTATGGACAACGCATTTTTATCAGCCATTTTTGAAAGAGGGATATCAAGTCATAAGATATGACAACAGAGATGTGGGAATGTCTACCTGGATAAAAAATTGGGATAGAAAGAATCCTTATACAGTAGAAGATATGGCTGCTGACGGAATAGCTGTTTTGGACGATGCAGGTGTAGAAAGTGCTCATGTAATCGGAGCTTCAATGGGAGGAATGATAGCCCAAAGAATGGCAATAAGTCACAGCACTAGAGTGTCATCCTTGTCCTCTATAATGTCCACTGGATATATGATGGATCCAGATATTGCACCTGTTCCAAAATGGTTTACACAAAATTTTATCCGATTTGGGATGAGATATATGTTGCTTGGAGGCAAAAGTGCTGGTCCTAAATTTTTTGTAGCTATTCTACAGACACTTCGAGGTGATGGTCCATATGAGATTGATATAAAAGGTGCTTCAGAAATAATGCTCTATGAAACCCAAAATAGAAGAGGATTTAATCAAAGAGCTATTTACCAACAAGGAAAGGCTATAGAAGCATCTGGTTCAAGGCTAGAGGAGTTAAATAAAATTAGCATGCCAACACTAATCGTGCATGGAAAAGCAGACCCCTTAATTATTTTTGACCATGCATTGAAATATGCACCATTGATCCCTCATGCTGAGCAGTTATTTATAGATGGAATGGGGCATGACATACCATTGATTTATTTGGGAAAAGTACATGAAGCGATTTTTAGAAATTTGAGTAAGAATTGAGGATTTCTTAGAACTGTTAGAGAAAGACCTGACAGGTTTCTAGACCTGTCAAGTCTTGTAAGCAATAATATAAGATCAATTGGAATTCGTAAATTCACCTGTCTGAAAATTAAGCATATGATAAACCGAAGATCCTTTATTGAAAAAACAGCGATTATCACTGCTGCTGCTCACCTGTCTTGTACAAATAAAAAACCAATGATTACTCATAAATTCAAAATGGGCTATCAGCTGTACTCCATTAGAGATGAAATGGCAAAAGATCCTATTCCCACTTTAAAGTCTTTGAAATCTATGGGGTATGAAGATTTTGAGGTTTATGGTTATGATGAAAAAGAAGGTACAATCTATGGTCATTCACCATCAGACTTTTTGCAAATATTAGACGATTTGGGTATTTCTGTAACTAGTGGTCATTATGGATTTTCTCCGTTTTTACATGAGTCAGATGATAAACTTAGATGGTTTGTGGATGAATGCATAAAAGCAGCAAGAGCTATGAACAGCAATTTTATCACTTGGCCTTGGCTGGATCCAAAGTATAGGAACATTGAAAATTTCAAAGTAATGACTGAAAAACTCAATTTAATAGGAGAACAAGTGAGTAAGTCTGGACTTGGCTTTGCTTATCATAACCATGGCTTTGAATTTGAAGATCATGATGGTGAAAATGGATTTGATATTATTATTGCTGGTACAGACCCAGAATTAGTAAAATTACAAATGGACATGTACTGGGTCATGCATTCATCCGATACTACTCCAAAAGAGTTAATCAGCAAGCAGCCTGGCAGATATGTTATGTGGCATATAAAAGACATGGATAAAGTAAGTCGTGACTATACTGAACTTGGTAATGGGTCAATAGATTATCTAGATATTCTACCTGATCCACAAGAGTCAGGCTTAGAGTTCTATTACATAGAGCAAGGAGGAAATTATGCTCATAACTCTACTCGAAGTGCTGCTGATAGTGCTGAGTATTTGAAGAAGCATCTTCAGAAGTTTCTATAGCAATAATGTTAGAATTCTATCAAAATCTCTTCAAAAACACGCTGTCAACACAAAGAGCACTGACAGCGTTTTATCTTACTTCAATATTATGATGTGAATCTACTTATCCAATCCAGGACTCCGCTCTAAAAATTCATCATAGAGCAATGTATGTCTACTTTCTGTAGGTACCTGCCATCCATTGATAATAATATACTTCACTTGAGTTTTAGTTTCGAATGGATCACCATCAGTTACAATTATATTAGCAATTTTACCTGCTTCTATTGATCCTAACTGATCTCCTAGTCCAAATATCTCCGCAGGGTTAATAGTCACTGCTTTTAGTGCTTCCTCTTTACCTAATCCATATGCAGCAGCAAATCCAGCTTCAAAAGGAAGGTTTCTTACATTCTCATTCTGATTTGATCGAATAGCCACTTTAACTCCCCCTTTTGCCATAAGGCCAACATTACTATATGCCTTATCGTATCTATCTGATGATCTTGGTGGCATAGACATCATAGGTCCAGTAATCACAGGAATTCCAGATACTACTAAACTATCAACCACTCTAAAGCCTTCACTACAACCAGTTAATATTGCTTTCACCTTATTTTTCCTTACCCAGCTAATTGCAGCAAGAATATCCTCCTTTTTATTAGCCTCAATCATAAGTGGTGTATCTCCCGCAACTACAGATACTAGTGCATCTAGATCAGGATTGTATTCCGTTTTTTGGCCTTTAGAGAGCAAATCGGCATGCAGTTTTGCTTTTTTCCAGATATCATCCAGTTTCTTCATCGCCTTTTCACCTGCTTTTTTACGATCTTCTACAGATCTTCTATCCCTTCGGTGCCTTTTTGCAGATGAAGGAAAATTTAGTAATACGGCTTTGAAGCCCGCATACATTTGATCGGGAGTATACCCCACTAAATTTATCAAAGAAGCTGTACCAGGAAACATACCACCAGTAGGTTTCGTGATTACAGAGGTAATACCATTGACTCTTGTCACTGGTATAGCCACAGAATTGGGATTCACCGCGGTAAGCGACTGTGCATGTGGTGTAAAATCACCTATCTCATTTCTATCATCTGTTACCGATACACTATTTACTTCTGATAATCCAAGAGTAGTTCCACCATCTATTAGTCCTGGATAGATATGTAATCCAGAGCAATCAATAGACTTTGCATCGGCAGGGGCTGTTACATTCCCAACGGCACTTATTCTTCCATCTTCTATTAATACACTTCCATTCACGTCACCTTTCGTTACGGTATGAATTGTTGCGTTTTGTAGAACAAAACTCCCCTTTTGATTTTTACCTATTTGTTGACCCTCCATTGACCATGATGCCAAAAGGCTGATAGCTAAACCGGCAATTATATATTTTAAATTCATTTCTTTCTCTTTATAAAGTGATTAATGCTTATGAGATGAAAACTGGAATAATTGCTCTGCTACTCCTTCCATGCATCTGTCGTGATGCTTCTCATTTTGGTAATCAAAAAATGCTGGAATTTCTTCTTCTGGGTCTACAGCCAGTCTCATATCATCATTGTCGTTATTGATATCAAATCTTACTACTCCATCCACAATAGTCATCTGAGGAATGGTATAAACTGATAAAGGATGGTGATTAAATATCGCAATATCTCCATCTTTCCCTACTTCTAAAGACCCCACTCTATTATCAATTCCTAGTTGTTTTGCAGGATTGATCGTGATTAGTTTTAGTGCTTCTTCATCACTTAATTCACCATATCTTTGGGTTTTGGCGGCCTCATGAAAGAGATGCCTAATCAACTCACCAGAATCAGAATTAATTGAAGTCAGAACTCCATTCTTAGTAAGAATAGTAGCGTTATAAGCTGTAGAATAATACACTTCAAATTTATAAGCCCACCAATCCGCAAATACTGATGCTCCTGCACCATATGCTGCTAACTCAGGAGCTACCTTAAATCCTTCATTCACATGCTGAAAACAAATCTTCTTTACACCGAAATCTTCTAATACCTGAAGTAACATATAGATTTCATCAGCTCTATATGAATGACAATGGACAATGATTTCACCCCTTAGGATATCTGCCAGCACTTCCAGTCTTTCATTATAAGTCGGAGGCACACCTTTATAGGCTTTGTCACTCATTTTTTGCTGGTGCATTTTCTGAGCTTCCATGTATCTTTTGGCTTCGCTGAAAGAACTTCTGAATACCATCTCTACACCCATCCTTGTTTTAGGTTGAATTCCTCTTCCTTCTCCATGTACTCTCATTGGGTTTTCTCCAAGAGCAAATTTGATTGTTCGAGGTGCACCTTTCATTTTCATTTCTTCAGGATCCCAAGTTCCAAATCTGTGTTTGATAGTTTCACATTGTCCTCCTATAGCATTGGCTGAACCATGCATAGCATGAGATACTGTCACTCCCCCTGCTAAAGCCCGATAGACAGATATAGACATCGGGTTTATGGCATCCCCTACGAAAACTTCAGCTGTAACAGGATTAGTAGCCTCATTTACTGCATCTATTCCAATATGAGAATGAGCATCTATGATTCCCGGCATAACATATTGGCCAGACGCGTCTACAACTTTCGTAGATGATCCTGCTGACAAATTTGGTCCAATTTGTTTGATTTTACCATCTTGTACTAGCACATCAGCATTTTCTATTACACCATTTGTAACAGTAATTACAGTACCATTTTTAATGAGAATACTTCCACCTTGCTGAGCCAAAAGTCCATTTGTGAAGAGGATCAGTATTCCTATTTTTATGATTAAATTCATTATATTCTATTTTCTTAATTTAAATTTATTCAGGAGAAGAAGTCCTTGTCGCAGTGATCGGAAACGTTCCCATAGGTCCTGTATTCACTTCGCCTTCCATACTATCTCCATCTATTGTTCCTTTCCAACTTATAGTATCACCCTCTGCATCAGCAGTGAATGACAATTCATCGCCATCTATAGTAATTTCTTCTATTTCTACTGTACTATCTAGTTGTGCACCTGTCATTTCTCCTTGAAGGGTACCATCTTCAGATTCAGTTATTACTATCTCACCTTTCAAAACATCATCACCTATGTTAATTGAAAACTCCCAAGTCCCTACATAAGCCTTATTCTTATCACTGACTTTACCTTCCTTCTTTTTAGCGTCCTTTTTCTTTTCCTCATATTCATGCAAATTTCCATCTACAAAAACATATCTCACCTTCGACTTTTCATCAAAAATTGGTGTTTTGGAAACCACTAAATTTGCAATCTTTCCATTCTGAACAGTTCCCATAGTCTGGCTTACTCCCAAAATATGAGCCGGATAAGTAGTCAAAGCGGCAAGTGCAGCATCTTCAGAAAGTCCTGCTTTTATAAGCCGTCTTACATTATCCATTACAGTTTTAGCTGAAGCACCGTCTGTGGAAAATCCAAATCTTATGCCCTTTTTGCTGAAAGCCGCAGCCTGTCCTTCTATACTTTTTCTTTCCTCTGCTTTTCTCTTATTCAGCGCTTCTTTCTCCTTATCCCACATGTCCTTTTCCTTTTTCTCTTTCTTTTTCTTTTTTTCCTTCTCTTTTTTGAAAAGATCCAAAGAAAGTAATACAGGTATATTCTTAGTTCTTATGAGATCAGTTAGACGGTATGCATTTTTGACATTAGCTAAAGCCATCTTAAATCCTAAATCTTTTTGGAGTCCTAAAACTCGATGAATATCCAAATGATCATGGGCTGACATAAATAGAGTTGACTGCCTTTTAGTCACTGATATTAAACCCAATGTAGCTGCATCATATGCAGGTCTCTTCATTCCTATGCTATTACTCTTATATTTTGTCATATGTGAGCTAGCTTGTTGGCTTTGCTTATAGAGCTCTCTGTATTTAGTGATGACCGCAATGATAGTATTTGGAAATACTCCTTGGGATCCTAAAAGCTGCCCATAAGTACTCATATCTGATTTGTATATTAAATCTGACGCATTATCACCGTCTAATAAAATAACTGAACCCTGACCTGGCAACATTCTTCCATATGGTACTGTGTGGGCCGCTGTAAAACCCACTGCTCTGTAGTCAGATATAGATTTGTCTGTTGCCTTAAGGAGTGATGTTGCACTTTTCTCAGGTGTGATACCAGCTCTTTCATTTGTTGGATTACCTGGGTCTTTTTCTCTTTTACGCTCGGCTTCCTTTGGTTTTGGTATCCCTATGTGAGACAGACCATCAATAAATCCAGCATAGAGAAACATGGTATCGGCTTCAATAACCTGAGCGTCAGCTGGGATAATTACATCTTGGCCTACACTATGGATAAGCCCATCCTTAATGACCACTGTGCCATTCTTAATCATCGTACCAGGTGTTGTCGTGATATGTACATTAGTCAGCGCATAGGTACGAGTTACCTCGCCCGGTTCATCTTGACTTTGTACTGATGAAAAAAGAAATAGGAGAGATACAACTAGGCTACATAAAGCCCAAATCTTCAATTTCATAGATTTCGTTTTTTGTTGAAAGATTCTATTTACAGTACACATTTCACACCAAAAAATGTCAAAGTGGTTTTACCTATTGAAAATTGAAGAGAAAGGTCTTCTAATCCAGAATGTCTCATCACCTCATTTCAATTTGTCATAAGGCAAAAACTCTAGTTCTTAAAAATTGAGTGCATTCATAAATGTTAAGTCATTCATACAAGATGGAACCCACTCACCCATTTACAAGCACCGTTATTTTGATGGCAATTCAGGGCAAGTGGTCTTACTGATTGACTTTTAACTTTTTCAAGAAGTGTAAATATTTTGCTTGGAAAATTATACTTCTGTATTGCAATAAAGAATACTTGATCTATGATCTATAAGGCGTGCAATTGGGATTCTCAAAACTCGTCAGAAATGGATCTGAACAATCTAAAAAATAGACATCAGTCAGCAATAGAATTCTTTACTCCAATAAATTCTCCAGAATAGCTTGGGCGGCAATTGCTCTATTTCCTGCTTGTTCTATCACAACAGAGTTATCACTATCCAATGCATCATCTGAAATGACCACATTTCTTCTTACAGGTAGACAATGCATGAGCAATGCATCATTGGTTTTGTCCAATTTTTCCTTAGTGATCATCCAGTCTTTTTCATGAGGTAGAAATTGACCATAAGTTTCAACTGAGGACCAATTTTTCACATATACCACATCTGCTTCATTAAAGGCTTCATTTTGTGAATGAACAATATGATGGCCTTTTGTGAAAGATGGATCCAAATCATAACCAGCTGGATTACAAATAGTTACATTAATATTCACTACTTTCATCCATTGCAAAAATGAATTAGAAACAGCTTGAGGCAATGCTTTAGGATGTGGTGCCCAACTCAAAACTACTTTGAGAGACTTATTGCCTTTTTTCTCTCTGATAGTAAATAAATCTGTTAAAGACTGAAGAGGATGGAGTATGCTCGATTCCATGTTCACTATAGGTACCGTGCTGTATTTCATCAACGCATTGATTACTTTGTCTTTATAGTCTTCTGTCTTATTCTTAAGAGTAGGAAATGTTCTCACACCGATGATATCAGCATATGAACTTATGACTCGAGCTGCATCCTTTACATGTTCTGCGGTTTCAAATTTCATAACTGATCCATCTTCCATTTCCCATTTCCATCCCTCAGCCATATTCATACAGATGACATCCATGCCTAAATTGTATGCAGCCTTCTGTGTACTCAATCTGGTTCTGAGACTAGGATTAAAAAAGAGCAGAACTAGGAGTTTGTTTTTGCCTTTTTCTCTATTTCCAAAAGGATCATTTTTAATTTCGTGGCACCTTTTGACAAGAGCATTTACATTTTCTACATCATATACAGAGTAAAAATTCTTCATTTGATCGTTTTTTGAATTTTAACTATCTCTTGTATCCTCTTCTTTAAAAAGGGAGGAGATAGCATAGAATGAATCCTCGATTTTACAATTCCTTTCTCAAGGCTTGAATAAATTGATCTGCCTGATTTTCTGTGATATTTAATGGAGGGAGTAATCGCAAAAGATTCGGATTGGAAGAACTTCCAGTGAAAACATGTTGATTAAAAATCAAATTTTTACGCAAAGCCTTTACAGGAAAGTCAAATTCTGCTCCCATCATCAATCCCTTTCCCTTTACTTGTATTATGTCTTTCAAATTGCCTAATTCTTTGGAAAGCATCAAACCCATCTTTTTCGCATTTTCAATAAGTCCTTCAGCTAATATAATATCCAAAACTGCGATACCTGCTGCACAAGCTAAGTGGTTACCACCATATGTAGTTCCTAATCTCCCCTTTACAGCGGGCATTTTTTCTCCTTTGATGAGGACTCCACCAATTGGAAATCCATTTCCCATTCCCTTTGCCATGGTAATAAGATCTGGCGAAATATATAAATGTTGAAAAGCAAAAAATGCTCCTGATCTACCATATCCACATTGCACTTCATCCATTATTAATAAAGTATCCGTATCTAAACAAACAGTTTCTATAGCCTTTGCCAATTCCTTTGAAATCATATCTAAACCTCCTACCCCCTGAATTGCTTCAAGAATGACTGCACTTACATCCTTGTTTTGAATTGCTGTTACGATACCATCCTTATCATCTTTGTCAAAATAGATGACTTCTACTCCATGATTGATAAGAGCAGCATGTTTTTGACCAGTATGTGTTATGTTTATTGCTGCAGAAGTGCGGCCATGAAAACCATTTGTTAGCGCAATGACTTTTTTTCTTCCATTGTGAAATGAAGCCAACTTTAGTGCATTTTCATTGGCCTCGGCACCACTATTGATCAAGAACAAATCATAGCCTTTTTCTCCACTTACATGCTCTAGTTTATCAGCTAGCTCTTGCTGTAACTCATTCACCACAGAATTAGAGTAGAAAGATAATTTTTGTAGTTGATTTTGAATGGTCTCTGTATAGTGAGGATGGCAATGTCCAACACTTATCACAGCATGCCCCCCGTAAAAATCTAAATAACCAACATCTTTCTCGTCATAAACCATCGCTCCTTTACCATGTCTCAGATTTATATCAAATAGACTGTATACATTGTATAAATTCATCTTAATTTTTTAATATACAGATGCTTTCAGCTGCAAGCCTGCATCTTCTTCAAGATCAAAAACTATATTCATATTTTGAACTGCTTGTCCTGCAGCCCCTTTCACCAAGTTGTCTAACATGCTGATGATCAGCAATTTGTTATCTATTCGTTCCAGGTGGATATAGTTCATATTAGTATTCACAACTTCTTTTAAAGAAGGGTTATGTGAAGTAATATGTACAAAAGGAGAATTCTTATAATAATCTCTATATGTTTCATTTATCATTTCTATATCCACTTCACAATTGAAATACATACTGGCATAAATGCCTCGTGAAAAATCTCCACGCACTGGCAGAAAATTGATATGACTATCAAAAGATTGGTCTTCTTGAGATATGCTTTGTAAAATTTCACCTAAGTGTTGATGCTTGAATGCTTTGTAAATAGAAATATTATTATTTCTCCATGAAAAGTGCGTTGTATCTAATTTAGATTGGCCTGCACCAGTACTACCTGTTATTGCATTTACATGTATATCGGATTTAAGCCATCCCTCTTTAGCCGCTGGAAGTAATCCTATTTGTATGCATGAAGCAAAACATCCACAGTTAGCAATTTTGTTAGACTTTTTAATCTGCTCTTTGTTCAATTCACATAGCCCATATACATAGTCATGTTCTTCGCTTTTCAATCTAAAATCTCTTGATAAATCGATGATCACCACGTGTTCATCAATTTTATTTTGATCTAAAAATGCTTTACTTTTTCCATGACCAGAGCAAATGAAAAGAGCATCAATCGCAGAAGTCATTTCATTTTGGAATGTCAGATCACTCCAACCTAATAGATCATGATGTATTTCATGAATTTTTTTGCCATTCTGACTCTGACTTAATACCCACTGTACTTCAACGTTTGGATGTCCAGTAAGCAATCTTATTAATTCACCTCCGGCATAACCGGCACCTCCTACTATCCCTGCCCGTATTTTACTATTCATTTTTCTGATTTATGCTTTGGTAGATTCGATCTGCATTAGAAAAAATCTTTGTGAATCCTTTGGCGTCATCAGCACTCCATGCTAAATTTTCTTCTCCATAAGAACCAAATTTGGCACTCATCAGATCGTTTGGTGATTCAATGCCTATCAATTCAAATCTATATGGATGTAATTTTAGATATA
Organism: Saprospiraceae bacterium UBA7328; assembly: GCA_002471345.1. GTDB lineage: Bacteria > Bacteroidota > Bacteroidia > Chitinophagales > Saprospiraceae > UBA7328. Next base: position 34,006 of record DKPS01000176.1, on the reverse strand, counting down.
CACTTCCATTCACAGTACTCTGAGTATCAGTGAGAAAGGTTTCAATATTTCTCATCACGGGTTCTCGATATTTTCCTTCATGAAGAAACATTCCATACCATTCTGACAATTGGTTTTTCCAATATGATTGCCACTTACTTTGAGTATGTTTTTCTAAAAGATGATGCGCCTTTATAATTATTAAAGCTGCAGGAGCCTCAAAAGCTACTCTTCCTTTTATACCAATTATCGTATCACCCACATGCATATCACGTCCTATAGCAAAAGAACTTCCTATCTCATTTAGCTTTTGAATTAAGGACACTTTGGATTTATATTTTTCCCCATCTAGGGCTACAGGCTCTCCTTCTTCAAAAGTGATTTCTAAATCAAGAGGTATCACACTTTTTGCTTCTGACAAATAGGCTTCTTCAGGAATGGTATGCCTAGAGGTCAAGGTCTCTTTACCACCTATGCTTGTGCCCCACAATCCCTGATTGATAGAATAGTTTTTCTTTTGTTCTGACCAATCAAAACCTTTTGAATGGATATAATCTATCTCCTCTTGACGACTCAATTTCTTGTCACGTATGGGAGTAATGATCTCAAAATCATCAGCATCGCTTATAAACACAGTATCAAATCTGATTTGATCATTTCCTGCTCCGGTACTACCATGTGCTATAGTATTTATCCCATGAGTTTTTGCATATTTCAATATAGCCATAGCTTGAAAAGCTCTTTCAGAACTCACACTCAATGGATAAGTGTTACTACGTAGAACATTACCATAAATGAGATATCGAAGACAGTCATCATAATACTGCTCAGTGATATCAATACACTCATATCTCGCAGCTCCCATAGCCATAGCTCTCTGATCTAGTTCCACTAACTCCTCATTGCTAAACCCTCCTGTATTTACCGAAACTGCATGGACCTCATATCCCTCATCAATAAGGTGAAGGATACAATATGAAGTATCTAATCCTCCACTATATGCCAATACTATTTTATTATTCATTTGAATTGTTTTCTTCTTTTAAAACAAGGTCACTAAGATCAATTTTCATCACTTCATTTTTTGATTTAGCCAACATTCCTGTACATAAGCACAGCTTTTTATCATTACGTAATAGAATATCAAAATTGGGGCAACTGTTACAACCTTTCCAAAACTCCTCGTCATCAGTAAGTTCTTTAAATGAAACCGGCATATAACCTAGGTCACTATTGATCTTCATGACCACACTGCTAGTTGTGATTCCAAATACTTTAGCATCAGGATAATTCTCACGTGCCATTTTAAATATTTCAGCTTTGATCTTTTTACCTAGTCCTATTCCTCTGAACTGTAGATCTACTATAAGTCCACTATTAGAGACATATGTTCCTTTGCTGAAAGTTTCTATATAACAAAACCCACCTAGAGTCTCACCAATAAAGGCGATCATAGCTTTTCTTTCAGAAATCTTCTGACATATATATTCTGGTTCTCTAATTGCTATGCCTGTGCCTCTATGTTTTGAGGATTCTCTGTACATGTTTGATATGCTATCTGCATATTTATGATCAGTGTTATTAGCTAATCTAATAGTCAATGCACCTTGCATTATTTATAGTTTGTTTAGAATGTTTGAATTTGAAAACGGAAATGGAAATGGAAAATGTAACCTGCCCTGAGAGGGCTCGGCAATAATTATATCAGACCCGGACGGGTCTCCTATTTGATCTTATCCTATATGTTCTTCTTATGATTAACATTAGAGTACGAAGCTAACTCTATTTTCATTAAAGGTGCAATTATCTGGCTTATGAAAAGTCCAGTTTGTTAATATAGGAGAGTTGCTCATTAAATTAGTTTCATTATTTTGAACTGTAGAAGGGTATAGACAAAATAAACATACATCGAAATTAGCAAATCTCACAAGTTCAAAACAAAGGCACATCAAGAATTAAATATTTTTGCGTTAGCCTATAAACTACGTTGATCTATAGTCTCTGCATATTCATTTATCTATATTCAATAATATATTTTCTTTCTAGGCGGTATATTGTGGAGCGCTAATACGTTTTTACAATATCAAAGAATATTTAAATCGGGGTATACGACTTCGAATCTTTGGAATACATTAGCGCTGAATTAATCTAATGTTTATTTAAATCCTATTTATTAATCGAAGTTGCTATTCATGCATCTTCACTATGAAAAAACAAGTATGAAAAAAATCTTATGTCGACTGACATTTTCGGTGCTTTTAGTATCGATTTGTGCTGTGGTCGGTTTTTCACAGTACACAGTGACGGGTACAGTCACTGATCAAAATGGAGAGGCTCTCATAGGTGTTTCTATTTTGGTAAAAGGTACCACTGCTGGTACTATTACCGACATTGATGGATCTTATTCCATAGATGTAACTGCTGATCCTGGCAGTTTAGAGTTCAGCTATTTAGGATATGCCACTACAACGGTAGAGGTTTCTTCCGATAGCAATGTACTCGATCTAAATATGGAAGAATCAGCTAACAAATTGGATGAAGTGGTCATTACAGGTATGGCAACATCAGTAAAAAGAGCCAACCTAGCAAACGCGGTAGCTTCAATTTCAGCTGAAGAATTAACTGGAGTAACGCCTCAAAATACGGTGGATGGTGCTCTTTATGGAAAATTCAAAGGTGCTGATATAAGAGCTAACTCAGGTGCCCCAGGTGGTGGTTTTTCTATTAGACTTAGAGGGGTAACCTCTGTATTCTTAAATCAACAACCACAGTATATAATAGATGGGGTATATCTAGATAACTCTAGTATCTCTCTAGGAACTGATATAGTAACTTCAGCAGCAGGTGGAGGTAACACTGCAACTAACCAAGATGATGCCTCTAACAGGATAGCAGATTTGATTCCTGAAGATATAGCATCCATCGAAATATTAAAAGGAGCTTCTGCGGCAGCTATCTATGGTGTAGGTGGTGCTGGAGGTGTTGTTGTAATAAAGACTAAATCAGGAAAGTATAATTCTGATACTAAAATCAATTTCTCCCAGACTTTAGGTGTAAGTTCTCCTACCAGACTTCTAGGTGATAGAGGATGGGACAGAGCCAAAGTAGTTTCTGCTTTTGGAGAAGATGAAGCTGCAAGATTTGATCAAAACGGTGTCAATGATTATGAAAGCCTGCTTTATGATAATAGTCCTGTTCAATCTATCTCTGCATTAAGCGTAGGTGGTGGTAGTGACAAAACTAAGTTTTATATAAGTGGTACTTATAGAGACCAAGGAGGATTAGTCAATAATACTGGCTATAAGAAATCTTCATTGAGAGCTAATGTTTCTCATAAATTGACTGATAGATTTACTGTAGATCTTTCTACTCAATATGTTTTTGCTGATGCGGATAGAGGTTTATTCAATAATTCTAATTCCAATACAACAATTGGATATGCACAGGCATTTACTCGTCCTTGGGATGACCTATTTGCTGATGCCAATGGCAATTTTCCAGCAAATAGTAGAGTAGGTTCAAATGTTTTAGAAACAGTAGCTCTTACCACCAATGAGGAAAGAGTTAATAGATTCTTTGGAAGTTTAACAGGTAGTTATAATATCATTCAAGAAGATAATCAGTCTCTCAAAGCTGGTTTTGAACTGGGATTAGATCAGTATACTGTTAGAGCTCGAGGTCTTTTCCCTCAGTCACTTTCATTCTATAGAGATCCTTCTTCATTAAGAGGAGTATCTATAGCAGGAAATGGATTTAACAATCGTACTAGTATGACGGCATACTTGGTACATAGTTATTTCACTGATAACAATATTAACTTCCGTACTACCGCAGGAGTGATACAATTAGATAGAGATCAAAACGTGGTTACAGCTATTGCATCTGGACTTAACGGTTCACAAGAAAACGTGGATCAGGCAGCAAATATATCTGTAGGACAAAATAGACTAGATGAGCAGATTAAAGGTGCCTTCTTCCAAGAAGAGGTAAACTGGGATGATAAAATCATTGCCACTTTCGGATTAAGAGGAGATAAGTCTACTAATAATGGTGATCCTAATAAAGTATTTTGGAATCCTAAGGCTAGTGTTGCAATTAACATCCATAACTTGACAGATATGAGTGGTAGTTTTATATCGCAATTGAAGCCTAGAGCTGCATATGGTAAGTCTTCAAGATTTGCTGGATTTGCTGATAGGTTTAACGCATTAGATCCTACACAGATAGGAGGCAATGCTGGTCTATTCACAAATGCACTTAGAGGAAATCCAGATGTAGCTCCAGAGACACAGACAGAAATAGAATTTGGAGCAGATTTAGGATTCTTGGATAATAGAATCTTAGTTAATGCATCTTACTATATCAAAACAATTGATGACCTCTTATTAAGAGCTCAAGTTCCAGCATCTACAGGATTTACAAATCAAGTAGTAAATGCAGGTGAGTTAGAGAATAAAGGAATCGAATTAGGCTTAGAAGCCGAAGTGATCAAAACAAGAGATCTTTCATGGGCTACTGGCATCAATTGGTGGAAGAACAATTCTGAAGTTACAAGATTGGATATTCCAGCATTTAACACAGGTGGATTTGCTGCATTTCTAGGACAGGGGCGTATTCAACAAGGCCAGAGTGCAACTCAACTAATCGGTACTATTGATCCTAGTCGATGTGGTGGTGACTGTTCTAATGTAGATCCAGAAGGAGACGGATTTATGAAGTTTGGTGATATGGAGGCTGACTTCAATATGTCTTGGACTAATAGTCTTACTTACAACAACTTCGAATTGAATTGGTTATTCCACTGGAAGCAAGGAGGCGATGGTATAAACTTGAGTACACTTCTTTACGACTTAGGAGGTGTGACTTGGGATTATGATGACACCACCTTAGATCCAGCAGGAGCTACCTCTAATGGTGACTTCAGACTAGGAGCACTAGGTACACACCCAGGTGTATACATTGAAGATGCTGGATACCTAAGATTAAGAGAAATAGGACTCTATTATAGAGTGCCAAGTTCAGCTGTAGATTTTGCTGATATAAAAATTGGAATCTCAGGAAGAAACCTCATCAACTCATTTGATTACAACAGTTATGATCCAGAGGTATCTAACTTTGGAAACAATGTATTAATAAACTCAGTGGAAGTGACTCCTTATCCAGCGAATAAGAATATCAATTTCCACCTTAACGTAACATTCTAAATCAGAGATCATGAAGAAAATATTATTAACATTTTTAGTAGGATTCGTCGGATTGACCTCGTGTAATGTGGATGAGGTACTCAATCCCAATTCGCCTACTGTAGAAAGTTTTGAAAGCGGTGCAACTTTAGCCGATTTACAATTATTAGGTCAAGGATTACAAGCTGTGATTAGAAATGACATGCAGTTTCACTTCTGGACTACAAGTATTATAGGACGTGAATATTTAGATTTAAGAGGAACAGATCCTCGTTACACATCTGAGCTTCTTGGTCAGAATGGTGGAAATCTAGATAGTCAGGGATTCTTAACTACAAGATCTTACTTCGGAAGATACAGATCTGTTAGAAATGCGATATTACTGAAGACGGCAGTGGCTAATACTGTTGCCTCTCTTACTCCATCTCAAACTAATGCTTTAATTGGCTTTGCCAACACTATCATAGGATACGAAATGCTTTTAGAAGCAACACGTCAGTATGATAATGGCATTAGATTAGATGTAGATGATATTACTAATTTGGGACCATTTACAGGAAGCTTCCAAGAATCTTTGGGCGGGATTAAAAGTATTCTAGATGAAGGATTTGGTCAATTATCTGGACCAGGAGAGCCAATGATATTTGATCTTAATGGGTTTGAAAGTATTCCAGGTAGTGATGTAGAAGCATTAGCTCAGTTCAATAGAGCACTTGCAGCTAGAGTTGCAATCTATCAGAATGATAAAAGTGGTGCTTTGTCAGCTCTAAACAATTCATTTATGGACATGGGTGGTGATATGAATACTGGAGGATATTACTCCTTTGGTGGAGCTACAGGAAATGATTTGCCTAATCCATTATTCTACGTACCAGGTGTGGATAACTATATGGCACACCCTAGCTGGGCTGATGAAGCAGAAGCTGGAGACACAAGACTTTCAAAAGTATCAGAAACAGGTTCAACTATCACTTTAGATGGTTTATCAGGATCTGCTTTAGTTTCACTCTATCCTTCTAATAGTTCAGCTGCAAGCATAATTAGAAATGAAGAACTAATATTAATTGCTGCAGAAGCTAATATTGGTGGCAACAATACAGCTGCTGTAGATGCATTAAATGTAATAAGAGTGGCATCAGGATTAGCACCTTACAGTGGAGGAATGGATGACGCCTCACTTACTGATGAAGTTTTGAAGCAAAGAAGATACTCTCTCTTTGGAGAAGGTCATAGATGGATAGATCTTAGAAGAAATAACCGTTTAGATCAGATTCCGTTGGACAGAGCTGGTGATAAGGTACATGTACAATTTCCTAGACCAGCTAGTGAAAATGGATAATTACATGTAATAGTTTTTAACGAATAAAAAGGGCAGTGGCTAATAAAACCACTGCCCTTTTTTTGTCCTTTAAAAATCTATTATTCTGGATACATTACCTTTTGAATCTCTCTCCAAGTCACTAATTGTATTCCTTCATCCTCAATTATCTCTTTGCATTCTGTACTAGTGAAGAAATCAAAATCCTGCTGTCTCCATAAAGCTCCCCAGGGTTCTTTCCCAATAGTTACAGCTTGCATTTCTGCATTGTTAAATGCCAAGTGAATCAATAAAACGTTTACACCTGATGATAGGTTTCTTAAGGTTTTTTCATAATAAGCAGCCATTCCAGATTCATAATTTGGCACATTGGCAGTAAGAATAGATTCAATAATAATATCATCCTTGGTAATTTTATCTTTAAATGCAGGAGAGGCAGCTTGCACAAATAGTCTACCTACCATTACAGGTATTTTATACTCTCTTCCTAGTTTTAGATATACTTCAAATAGTTCAGGAGAATTAAACACCAAACATCCCATATGAGTATCTAGATGGGTTGGGCGAATTCCCATTTTGATTGCCTGATCAATCTGAGCTCTAAGTTCAATTTCAGCTTCTTCGACTTTTGCTTTTTGACCGAAACTCAGGCAATTGTCATATAAAAAACCAAACTCATTGATTAATGAGGGTACTTTGTCTTTTGATGCTAAAGGCCCCCAATTCATGTGCTTCCACTCATTAGTCATGGTAAGATGTAGGCCGAGATCAGCATTTGGGTTTTTTTGCGCAAATTCAGCCACTTCTGTAACCCAAGGGCATGGCATCATTATGCTCGCACTATTTACAGGACCAGTCTTCATAGCTAAAAAACTGGCAATATTTTGTGAATGCGCAACGCCTAAATCATCAGCATGAATAATGAGCAATTTGTCAGTCTCCTTATATCCTAACTTTTCAGCTAAAGACTGAGATAAGGCACTAACTAAAGAAATTAAAGTTAAGAAGAAGACTATAATATATTTTTTCATAGTAGATTGAAAATCAAAATGATGGAGTTAAATATCTCATTTTAATTTCAAACTGCAAATTGGAAAGTCAAAGCTTCTATATCAAAAGAGAAGATTTTATCTACTTTTATATTTTCCACACTCATATTTCTTCGTACTAAAATGGGTAAATTAAAACTAGATCTTCATGATATCTACAATAAAAGATGGCTTATTGACAAGGCCCTCTATAATATCATAGATAAAGCCATTGAGAAGAAAATAAAAGAGGTAGAGATTATTCCTGGAAAAGGAAGTGGGCAACTCAAAAAGAAAGTACTTCGCTTTCTTCAGAGGAAAGAAATTAAAAATAAGTACCATAGATTAGATAAAGACAGCAAGAATTATGGCAGACTTTTTATCTATTTTAAGCACAAATGATGAAATGGTTACAGAGTAGAATACGGAGCTTTGGTTATGCCTTTGAAGGCATTTTAAGTTTATTCAAAAGTGAACCTAATGCTAAAATTCATCTTGGCGCGGCTATTTTAGTTGTCCTTTTGGGTATCTACTTCAAGGTCAATTCATATGAGTGGTGTATACTTATTTTATGTATTTCTATGGTCTTTTCAGCCGAAATGATCAATACTTCAATAGAGTCCCTTTGCGATTTCTATTCAACGGAAAAAAATCAACAAATTAAAAAAGTGAAAGACATCGCTGCAGGAGCCGTTTTTATCACAGCATTAAGCGCCGTCGTAGCTGGGTTAATCATATTTTGGCCATATATAAGGCATTATATGCTTTGAATTTTAGAATTCACTGAATTTAATATCTTCTTTCAGAATTTGTCATTTTACCTTTTCTCTAATTGCGCTTTCAAAAAAATAAAAATAGGGCAGAGAAATGTTTCTCCACCCCATTGACTTATCATTTCTATTTAGTCATCATATTCTACAAAATTGCCATCAACATCAAATACAATTTCAGTATCATCGTCTAATTCCACTTCATATGAACCATCATCTTCTAATTCTACTTCTACAATTGTTGCATCAGGATGGTTAGCCGCTACATAATCGTCTATAGCAGAAGGGTAATCCGTCACTGATTCGTCTTCATCAAAATCTTCATCTTCAGAATCGTCGTCTTCTTCATCCTCTTCAATAAAGTTGCCATCAATGTCAAAATGAAGTTCAGTCATATCATCTAAATACACCTCAAACTCACCGTCGTCATCTATAGTAACCTCAGAAATGGAAGCGCCAGGATGATTAGCTGCCACATAATCGTCAATGGCAGAAGGATAGTCTGTGACGACAGAGTCTTTACTGCTATTCAATTGTGCATTAATCGTATCAGGTGCTGTATCTAATAATGAATCTGCCTCTTAAGCACAGGAAGTAATCAGTATTAAAAAAGTAAAAGAAAGAACAAGAAAACCAAAAATATTTTTCATTTGAATTAATTTTAAATGAAGACATTCGAGTGTGTTAAATAAATTAGAATGCCTACATAATGTGAATAAAAATCAAGTCATAATTCAGGCCTGAATAATTGAACTTAAGTAGAAGTGCTGCGAATATTCCTTTGTGTTTTTTAAAGAAGAGTAAAGAAAGGGGCGCCAAAATAATACTACTGAGGCACCCCTTTGTAGGTTTGGTCAAAACGTCAGAATGAAATTCCAATGCCCAATGAAATAATATCTGCTTTCAGGCCTGTACTTCTATCATAGTGACTGTATTTCACATCTATAGATTTAATGGTAAAAGCGGGTCTTTTCATGAAAGGCAACTTTGCTTTTACTAATCCTCCAGCAGGACTATAACTTAGTGCAACTCCATATGCATGGCTTTGAAGAGCTGATAAATCATAATCTGAGGTGTAAAATGACTCACTAAGTGTATGCTCCTTATAAGGCTGGAAATAATCCACTGCTGATTGAGTATGATACCTATAATAAGGAGCAATAGATAAAAATCTGTTTATTTTAATTGGTAATTCTATCTGTGCAGTATGGCCAGTCATACCCCAACTATCCCAATAATACCTGTAATAAGTTCTCAATATTAGATTATCTGTGAGATGACTATTTAATCTAAAACCTATTGGAATTTTTGTTCTTGAATCTGGCAGCAACTCTATTAGGGCAGCATCCTGTTCCTGAAAATACACTCTATGAAATGGAGTACTTAAAAGGCCATTCATATAAGTTCCTTCCAATTGAAATTGAACTTGAGTCCGTTTGCTGATTATATGAGAAATCCCAATAGATCCATTATACGAATTCCTCCTATCTGTTGTGACACTTGATGATCTTCTTAATTCTCTTGGAAAAATAACATCCCATTTATCTATGAAGGCTTGCAAACTAAGTTGAACAGCGGTGTTTTGATCTTTCGTTGAGAATGCAGCATTTACTCCTCCATTAATTGATATGTAGTCATATTCAGCACTTCCACCAAATCTGAATCCGAATGTCCGAGTATCAGAGAGTTCAAAAGTGGCCCCAATATTCCCATGAGTACGCATATCTGAAGCTGAATCAGAAGATCTGATGTTATCTATATTATCAGTTGATGCTGATGAATAGTAGTCATAGCCTCCATCTACATTTAGAGAAATAGACGGCGTTACTGGGACCCTGATACTCATCTTCTGAGTAAAATCTGTGAGTTGTTCTGTACCTATTCCTCCGGTCACCGCACCATTGTTTCCATCTTGTGCATAATAAGAACTGAGAAAATCCATATCGATGGTCTTCCAATCAGGTCTTACATACTCATCAATTTCGATTTCAGTAGAATCTCTTTTACTTTGATCTGATTGAAAGCCAGAAGCTAGCTTTCTTACCTGTGCTTTTACATCTTGAATGAGCACTAAGAAGAATAATGTGATTGAAATTACTATTAATTGCATCCGCAACCTCCTCCTACTTTACCTCCATTAGCTCCAGAAGCACCTTCACGGTATGTTTCAAAATTGATTTCAAAATAGTCCAGCTTCTGCCCTTCTAAAGCCATACATGGCTCATTTAAATACATTTTTTGATATCCTTTTACAGAGCTACATGAGCTCATAATGCCTATAAAAATCAGGACAAATAGTCCTTTTATTATTCTTTTTTGTGAATTCATTATTTCCTTATTTTCATTTAAAATTTGATTGTCGTCTGAGATCATAGACCACTTTTATGAAGTTCAAACTAGATTTAGATTTTAGGCTGATTATTTTATTTCATTTGGCTTATGCAGCTTTTGCCAAAATCATTTCTTTGAAATGATTTGAATAATAGATTTGATCCTTTTCATCAATTATTATGCATTCTATTCCATTCATTCTATTGACAATGTTGAGACCTTCTTCTACACTCATTACAGATAGAGCGGTCGCCATAGCATCAGCAAATTCTGGATCAGGACTCACTATTGAAACCTGCTGTATGTGTGATACTGGGTATCCTGTACGTGGATCAATAATATGAGAATACCGAACTCCATCTATCAATGTGAAACTCTCATGATTTCCTGATGTTACTACGGATCCAAATGGCAAGGTAAAAGTCATCAAGGATGCTGTTCTGTCCTTTGGATCAGGGATCTTTACATCCCAGTCTTTTTTATTAGGAGGGGATCCCCAACACATTAGGTCCCCTGAAGCATTAATAAGCCCGCTATCTACACCCATATTCTCCATCACTTTTTTAGCACAAACTGCAGCATACCCTTTTCCAATACCTCCAAAGCCAATTTTCATGTTTTTCTTCTTTAGAAAAATGGTGCGTTCAGTGTTACTGATTTCTATGTTCTTATAATCTATCAATGTTCTCAGTAGGTGGATTTTATCTTCACCGAGCATTTTGCCTTTGTCATTGTTAAAATCCCAAAAATATCGAGACAATGTTCCGCTGATATCAAATGATCCTGAGGTCAATTGAGATATTTTTATACTTCTTTGTATCAAATCCAAAAGCTCTTGATCCACTTTTACAGCGGCTATACCTGCCATATTATTAATCATACCCGTCTGACTTGTGTCCTTCCATGAAGAGATCAAACTTTCAATTCTTTTTATTTCTGAGACTGCTGCTCTTATTGCATCCCAAGCAGTTTGCGGATTGTTATGAACAGCAGTGATTACAAATGCACATCCCATGAGTTTTATCGGATAATGATGCGCTTTGGTTTCATTCATTGCACTTGCTGAGATAATCATATTCCTATAATTTTATTGATTTCAGAAATCAATGCGTCAGTGTTGTCTTTCTTTCTATATGGGACCACTCCTAGTGACCTTTGATTCTGATCTAGTAATATCATTTTAGGAAAAGACCCTTCTTTATTGAAGGTCTCAGCTAGCCATTCATTATGCTCCTTTTGTTCTTTCGGGAGCTTATTCTTTTTGCTATATGGAAAATCTAATTCTAGAATTACTAGATTTTCTCTAGCATATGAAATGAAAGAAGAAGTTTCAATTATATTCTTTCTCAATTGAATACATGGTTTGCACCAATCTGATCCAGAAAATAACATCAATACATTCTTTCCCTCTGCTTTAGCAGTATTTAGACTTTCATCTAAATTATGGGATAGTGGAAGTCCTTGAGAAAATATAGATGTTGTAGTACTTAGTACTAGGCAAAATATTGCCCATCGGATTTTGTAACTGTTCATAAGTAAAGTTTTTAAATGGAAGAATAGAAATCCATTGTCTATTATGAAACAGTTCTTTATAAAAATACCCTACCGACAAATTCAGAAATTTTCTACTCCCTAGTTACTGGCATTCTCTTATGTAAAATGTATCAATTAATGAGCGGGCATAGAATGAGTTCACAATTGTTATTTTAACCCTATGGATGAAAGCTGGTCCAGTAGTCCTTAATCAATTCTTTATCTATAATTGTTTGATAATCAACATTTAATTTACATTTTCAATATCAATCACATATTCATGTTCAAATTATTCTCAGTTGTTGGTTTTGACTTAATTCAGATATCTCCACATTAAGACATTTTTTACTTTACCAATATTATAAGATTGGCTTAACACATCAAATCAATCAAATACGTAACTTTCAATCAACATTATTGGCGATATTGAATTATACTATAGAGTTGAATGTAGAGGCAGCAAACTTCTTTTAATTAATTCATCTAAATGTTTTTATCTTTTTTATGAAATTCATCCATATACTTCTGTTTTATTTTACTTCTATATGCTTTCTTTCCTCATTAGAAGGACAGAAAAAAAGCCTATATTCTTCAATATTCGAGATAGATGGCCTCATTAATGTAAATATCAATACTAATCTTGGTCATCTCGTGAGAAAAAGCTCAAAAGAAGAATACCAACAAGCCGAAATCACAATTTATGATGAATCATCATCTGAGTTAATTGCTCTTCCAGGGCGAATCAGGGCTCGAGGAAACATGAGAAAAAAGCAGTGCAGATATCCACCTATAAAAATAGATTTTAAAAAAAGTGATCTTGATTCTCTAGGCTATAAAAAGAAGATTGATAAACTTAAAATGGTTTTTCCTTGTAGAGGGGGAAATGGAAATCAAGAGAAACTGTATAAGGAATATTTACTCTATGATATCTACAAAATAATAGATCCTAAAGGGCTGAATGCCAAGTTATCAAATGTCACTTTCATTGAAGAAGATGGAAAATCAACTCAGTTTACTGGCATGTTTGTAGAAGAAGAAAAAGCGTATAAGCAGAGAACGGATGCAAAAATTATTGAAACAGGAAATTTGAGAGCTCCGAGTTTGGAACGTGATTTATACCTTAAAATGAGTTTCTTCCAATTCATGATTGCTAATACTGATTATTCAGTGGCTAATAGGCACAATTTAGAAATGGTAAAACATCCTGATAACCGAAGAGTAGTAGCAATTCCTTATGATTTTGATTATTCTGGATTCGTGGGCCAACACTATGCCGTCCCTCATGAATCTCTACCAATTGAAGATGTCAATGAGAGATATTTCTTTGTAAAAGATCTAACTATTGCAGAGTTCAATAAAATGGTAGCTTATTTTTTATCGATTGAAGATCAGGTAAATAACACAATTGAATCTGCCTCATACATGGATGACAAAAATCGAAAAATGAGTACGCACTACTTGAAATCTTTTTTTGATATGCTTAGAAAACCTAAAGTCCTAAGAAGACAAATTATAGAATAGCTAGCTGATTGAGTGAAATACAATTTTAATAATAAAACCTTTCATCTTCTACAAAATAGCGAGAAAGGAGAAGTAGATAAATCTACGACATTTCACTATGCTCAAGAAGGTGATATCATCTCAGCTGAATATAGAGGTGGTATTATACGATGTGGCAAAATCATTGCATTAATTCAAGAAGATCAGCTTGATATGTTATATCAATGTATAACAATTGATAATGAACTGAAAGCTGGAAAAGCCAAAGCTGACATATCACTTAATAGTATTGGCAAAATTATTCTTCGCCTAAACTGGAAATGGCTCAATGACAATGACGAAAGTGGAGAATCCTTGTACATAGAGTCCTAATTTGTAAAGTTCTAATTAAAACTGATAAAAGACCTTATTCGAAAGTATTTTCCTATTTGAAGAAAAAGGCTTTACTTCAAGAATCTTATGGGTAATATGAATTCAGTCAATATTGAAAATGTTGTAAATCTTATAGATCACAAAATATCTGATCTTCAAAATGAGAATGTCTTAGATCAATGCGTTCAGCGGAGAAATGAGGTACTTTCATTTTATAATAAGAACAGAGCCCTGCTATCCAAAAAATTTGGAACACCACATCAAAATAATTATTGGCTCTATCACTTTAACACTGAAATAGTTCCTATTCTAAAGCATTATCTCATCTTCCTCAGAAACACTATGCTAGAAATTCACATAGCAAATGTCAAAGAGATGAGTAAAAGTGTCTCACAAGTCGAAAGAAAGAATTTCAGTAACTCCACTCATGAGCATCTTAATTCTATTACTTCAGAATATGTCCGAAACCTAAACATAAAATGGGAATGGATAAGTAACAGCAATAATCAGAAAATAGCTGCCTTAAACTCTAGTTTAACATTAAGTCCAAGCAAAGTCTATAAGAAGCAAATAGATCAATGTGGAGTACAGATGTCACGAATAAAAAATCAGGACCTCTCCATGATTAAAACTATATCATCTCTAAATAATATAAGAGAAGATATAGAAAATCACTTGAATAAGTATATCGAACAAGAAACTGCATTAGAACAGCTACTCACAAATCTGAATTCTAAACTCCATAATCATTCAGATGTGCTTACTTCTCTAACCGAAGCAAAAACTTCGCTTCAAAATATTCCGATATCAAGTGATAATGAAATAGAATGGTTAGATCATCTGGATCATAAAGTGACAGAATTACAAAGCATTAATATAATCACGAGTCACAGCAATGGGTTACTCATAGAAAAGAATCTTGAGCTAGCTAAAGGGACCAAAAAATGGGTAGACATGGTTTTGCTTCCTCAGCATATTCAGCTGAGAGATCAAGTAGAACAAAACCTCAATAGGGTAAATACTATGCTTATCAATGCTCAACATAAATATCAGCTTCTAGAAGGCAAAAAAAACAAAGCGTATCATGATGAGATTGTAAGCACTATAAGTTCTCTAAGTAAAAATCAGAAAGCTACAACAGAATCCATTTCCCATGAATACGGTAAAATTATCGAACAATCATCATCAACACTCCGTGCTGATCAACTGTATGATGATCAGAATTGGATGGTAAGTGGTTATGATTTATCATTAGTACAATTAAGAAGTGATACTGAAAATATATTCAAACAAATTTATGATTGGGGTAAAAACTATATAACACATGCAACCTGGATCCCATACATAGGATACGATGATGGGGTGGATCAAATTGAAAAAATAGCCAAACTTGTACATTCCAAATCCATGCATTCCCAACTGGGCCACTACCAAAGGGTCTTTATGAGCGATGGTTTCTTGAGCGATTATTATTTAGTTCATCGGAGCAAAGAAATGACACAAGTGCAAGGTATAGCTGATCTTTGGAGTGAAGGTTTTGGCACATCTTTAGTAATCTCAGGAACGCCTTTGTCTGGTAAAACTACATTTGCTCTTCAGGTAGTTCGACACCATTGGCCTGATCATTTCATTCAACTTCTACCCCATTCTTCTCTAAATATTGGAAAGAAAAAAGTAAAGTGCGGTTCTAATATTTCAGAGGCTCTTTTGTCAATCACAAATACTTTAGATAAAAGGAAAAAGTGGTGCATACTCTTAGATGACATTCATACGTGGCATGATAAAAACACCAGTCTCTTAGAGAACATGGAAAGTTTAAGATCATTTATCCTGAGAAGCCCTGCTAATATCTTAATAGTAATTGCAGTAGGGAATCATTTTCTTTCTAGGCTACAAACTACGATCAAGTTTAGTGATGCATTCATGAGCCACATTGACCTTTCGAATATTAAGAGAAAACAATTCATGACTACATTGAGGCACAGACATGATGCTACACAAAATGAACTATTCGGAGCAAAAGAAGAACCACTTACTAACAAGCAAATTGAAAATATCGGTCATAAAATATGGAAATACACCGATCATAATGTCGGTACTAGTCTAAATGAATGGACTAAAAGTATTTCACAAAATGAAAAAGGTCAGTGGAAGATAGATTTTATCCCTCACAGGTATCCTAAAATTGTAAATGAAAAAAGTGCAGCTTTATTCAATGCTCTTCTTATCTATAACAGACTTTCTGAAAATCGCCTTAAAGAAGTTTCGGACCAAATGGACTCCAATGAGCAGCAATCTATTCTTTATAATATGCTTAACTCAAAAGTTTTTAATATTGACAGCCAATCTCAGATAAGCATAAACCCATGCGTAAATACAGAAATCCAGTATCAGTATGATAACCTAGATGATCTCGAACACAAAAAGTATGTGATTGCCTCAGAAGAAATGAAAGAAGACAGTCTTGAATTATCAAATCATGTAAAGGAGCTATTATTTCATTATCCATTCATATCAAATGAATCTCAGATTTCTTTTAAGACAAGAAAGAACAAACTATATATTAAATTTCTCACTATGGAATCTCCATCAGCCCTAGTAGATTATCTAAATGATCAACAGAATAAACTTCAATTTCAATTTATCAAATGGATTAAAATATGAGCTTACTATTATTTGCAGGTGTAGGATACGTTTTATCATCATATAATGTAATTATTGCATCATCGGTAATTATCATTCTTTCCTTCTTTTTTTCACAATTATCACAACGTACTAATGTTCCGTCAGTGCTAATGTTAATTGTATTAGGCATGCTATTGAAGGTAGGACTCGATGCAAGTGGAACCTCATTTGATTTTTTCCCAATTCTTCAACTTCTAGGAATAATTGGGTTGATTATGATTGTCCTAGAAGCAGCATTGGAGCTAAAATTAGAGAAAGAAAAAACAGGCCCAATTCTTATGGCAATGGCAATTGCTCTTATAGGGTTAGTTGCCTCAGCATTTATCACCAAGCTTTTGTTACAATATTTTGTACCTGAAATGACGTCACAACAGGCCTGGGTCTATGCTACACCATTATCTATTCTATCCAGTGCTATTATTATACCCTCCGTTTCTAGTCTTAGAGCTGACAAAAAGGAATTTCACATTTATGAAAGCACATTTTCAGACATATTTGGGATTATGATGTTCTACTTTCTAGTAGGAAATTTAGAAAGTGATACTGGGACTGGGCTAGTTGGGTTTGCAGGCAATCTGATTTTGACAATAGTGATTTCTCTAATTGCTAGCTATGCAATAGTGATCATATTTCAAAATATTAAAACTCATGTCAAGCTTTTTTTACTTATTGCCATATTGCTTTTACTTTATGCGATAGGTAAAAAATTACACCTTTCTTCTTTGATCATTATTTTAGTTTTTGGCTTACTCATCGCAAATATGGAGTTATTCTTTGGAGGTAGGTTACGCCGATTTCTAAATTACAGAAAGGCAAAACACATCTATGATGAACTCCATACCATTACATTAGAAACAGCTTTCGTGGTTCGTACATTTTTCTTTGTAATCTTCGGTATAACTATTTCATTGGGGTCATTACTCGATCCAGGAGTCGCCCTTGTAAGTATCTTAATTACAGCCTCCATCTACATCATAAGATACATCATGCTTCGCACCTCTATCGGTAAAGATATTTTACCTCAAGTATATGTTGCGCCAAGAGGGTTAATCACTATCTTGTTATTCTACTCCATACCAGAGGCATTGCAATTAGACTCCTTTAATTCGGGTATCTTCTTATTTGTGATCATTGCAACTAGTATAATTATGACTATAGCAATGATTTTTGATAAAAAAAGAGCCAATAAAGCCATCATCCGAGCCAAGTCCACTGATGTAGGTTATGTGAAATGGAGCGCTAAATCGATGGAATAATTGTCAAACTTAGATTGAAAAAAATGGTAAGAAGAACATTCATCCAAAACACATCCTTATCTATTGCTGGAATAGCTGTATCAAAATTTCACTTTAATAAAATGCGAAAATTTAGAGTCAGTCTCAACCCAGGAGCTATTGGTGTAAAAACTGATGCCAAACAACTTTTGAGCCATGCTATTTATTATGGATTTGAAGCTATAGTCCCAAATGCTTCCGAACTAGCCATAATGGATAAAAGTGTAATGCATGAGTATTTGTCGAAAATGGAAAAGGAAAATATCACCTTTGGTTCCCTGGGACTTCCAGTGGATTTCAGGAAAGATAGCGATACTTTCAAAAAAGGTTTAATTGAACTGACAGACATGTGCTCTTCACTTAGAGATGCAGGAGTAAAAAGAATGAGTACATGGATCATGCCTACTCATAATAGCTTGACTTATCTGGAGAACATGAAGCAGCAATCATCTAGGCTCAAAATGATAGCCAATATTCTTGGTCATTTCGGCATCCGATTTGGACTAGAATATGTAGGACCAAAAACTCTTCTTGCTCGAGACAAATATCCATTTGTAAGCTCTCTAAAGGAATGTAAAGAACTTGTTTCAGCAATTGACGAAAGTAACGTTGGGTTTGTACTTGACTCTTTTCATTGGTATTGTGCGGAGGAAGGCGTTTCAGATTTATTGACATTGGATAATAAGGATATTATTACTGTAGATCTCAATGATGCCGTATCAGGTAGAGATATCTACTCTCAATTGGATTGGGAAAGAATGCTTCCTGGTGATAGCGGTGTAATAGATTTGAAGGGCTTTGTAAATGCTCTCAAAACCTTGGGCTATGATGGACCTGTCAGAGCAGAACCGTTTAATAAAGTGCTCAATGAAATGAATGATAATGATGCGCTTAAAAGAACTTATAACGCAATGAAAAAAGCAGTTGATCTTTAGATTAAGTTGAGCTCAGGTAATTAGCAAAGGTTATGATTCTTAGATCTATACTTCTTTAAAATTGGTTTTCTTAAGGTTGTAGAAAGTTTTCTTCTTTTAGCAAAGAATTGTGAGGACTGGTATATATTAATACCCTTTAAAGAAGATACAGGTAAGATTTCTAAAGTCGAAACCTTCTCTATTTGCACCTCATTTCTATCATCAATTGCAAATACATCCACATGATTTGCGCAAATGATAGACAAAACCAATACCATTAGTTTTATCTCTTTCATTATTCAGATTAGTTGTTACCCTGTCACAAAGTAAATAAAGTATCCCTATACAAAATCTGCCAATTTATGTCAGCTATCTGTCGATTACAGTACTTTTGTGTATCCGATACTTATCATATCAAAATTCTTCATAATACATTGATAATCAATACTGTCACTTACTTTACATTACACCGGTGAAAATAAAATATTCATCTCTTTTACCAAAATATGAGACTTAAATAATAAATAAAAATTAAAACAACATATGATCACTCATGATACTTATAGAAGAGTACTCTATGCTGAAACAGATAAGATGGGTTATCTGTATTATGGTCATTATGCATCATATTACGAAACTGGAAGAGCAGAATTTATAAGAGATCACGGAATTACCTATCACGACTTAGAAGCAGATCACGGAATTATGATGCCTGTGGCACAACTTGAGTGTAGATATCGTCTTCCTGCTCGATATGACGAAAACCTTGTCATAAGAACTTATTTAAAGGAGATGCCAAGAAGAATTTTTCATGTGGAACACGAAATCATAAACCCTGCCGGGCAGATTATTAACAGCGGAGTCGTTAAACTTTTCTTTGTAGATATGGAAAGCGGCAAAAATGTGTCTTGTCCAGAATATGTAAAAGAAGCTTTTGCTCCTTACTTTTGACTTCAGGACATGATGAACAACTTGAAAAATACTCTTTGGCCTCAATCACTTGTAGATTCTATACTCAATTGGTCCAAAACATACTCCATTCCTGGATTTAATGAAGTACCTGTCTATAACATTGTAGGATTCATCATCAAAGAGCTCAAAGCAGATGACATCACAACGAGGGCTAATTCAGTGGCCTTTAACTTTTTTATATCCTTATTCCCTTTCATAATATTCATTCTTCCTCTTATCGCTCAATTACCTTTTGTAGATGATTTTTGGTCTAATCTTCAAAGCTCAATGGATGGGGTTATTCCAGAAAGTGCTCGTACTTATATTATAGAAATCATATCAGGAATCCGTAATGATGGCCAATATGGGATTCAAAGTTTAGGATTTATATTAGCCGTGATATTCTCATCTTCTGGAATGATCAACTTAATGTATGGTTTTGATAAATCCTATGCCCTCAGTTTCAAATCTCGAAATTACTTCCATAAGAGAATTATTGCAATTGGATTAACTCTACTTGTAGGAATACTATTCATTCTTTCAGTAGCATTTATCATTTTGGGAAAAGAAATTTTAGGACCTATTTTTGGAGACAATGCTTTAGCATCGATAGGCTTTAACGTACTTAGGTGGATAATTCTACTTATTAGTTTTTATAGTGTAATTACTTTGATCTATCGCTATGGAACTTCTTTGTATCGTCCACTGAAACTGATAAACCCCGGAGCTATTCTGGCTACTGGTCTATCAATAATAAGCTCAGTATTGTTTTCCTATTTTATAGACAATTTTGGTAGATATAATGAGATTTATGGAAGTATTGGAGCTCTCATCGTAATTCTGCTTTGGCTTCAGATTAATGCCTTTGTACTCTTAGTCGGATTCGAACTTAATGCTAGTATAGCTGTGAACCGAGATTTATTAGAAAAACCTCAAGCACGTTGAAGTGCTCAAGGTTTTTCATTTATATTACTTTGTAGATCGAGTATACTCAAATCCACCTTCTTTACTTTCAGACCAAGATGAAAACTTAATATCAATGTATATATCATCAGTAATAAGATGAACTACTAGATCTTTCCCTTCTATATCTTTGGGTTTTATCGTATTCCTAAAATTATCAAAAGACAGGTTAGCTAGGTTAGTTGTCTTACCCAAGGCCCACTCAGTATCAGTAGGACTTGTTGATTTACTAGACGAACTTTCATTTTTTATATTAAATATCTGCCCACCATCAGTGCCTCTTGTAATCCAAACGTTATCAGTTATTCTGTCCTGATTAGCTTCTAATCCAGGATCTGCCCCATCTTCCTTTTTGAAAGTAAGGTTGCCCCCGTTCCAGATTTCTCCAGTGATTTCAGTTCCTCCACCGTCATCCGGGTTCATGGGGTTTCCTGCTTCATCTTTGCTACAAGAAGTGACAAATATTGAGGCAGCTATGAGGAGAAAAATAAATTGTATTTGTTTCATAGTATTCTGATTACGATATGAGTTATTAAATGGTTGCTTACTTAACTATTAAACAAACCTTTTTGTTCTTGATAAGAAATTGGAGAGACAATGTTTATTCTTCAGAAGAACCATTTTCTTCAAAATGCAGATAAAGCAGAAGTAATTCTAATTCTTCCCTTGGTATTCCTTTTAGGTTTTTTAATTGTTCTGATGAAGTTATTTGACCTAGGCTCTTCTTTAAATTAAAAATGTATTTCACCTCCTCGTATTCTAGTATTTTCATACGGAGTAGACTTTTGAATTCAATATTATTGATATTAAAAGTCCTGTGGGGAGTTTTAATCTTAGCATTCTCTGTGAGGTTGCGATATGTTATAGAATCCATTTTGTAGAGGGACTTCAACTGCTCCATTTTAGCAAATCCTCCAATTTGGGTTCTATGATCAACAATGGTTTTTGAATAAAATGGTCCGACACCTCTAATCTTTTCTAATTCACCTGCTGAAGCAGAGTTAATGTCTAAATTAAGAAATACTAATTCTGATTTAGATTGAATACTATCCTTTGTTCTTATTGTCTTAGATTCCTTTTTCGATATTATTAATGATGGTTCCAACCTTTCATAAAGTTCTTCATCTATACCATAAACTTTCTTCAAATGACCAATCGAATCAAATCCACCTAACTTCGTTCGATAATTAATAATTCTCATCGACAGTTTAGGGCCGATTCCATTGAGTAGTGAAAGAGTAACACTGTCTGCGGTATTAATATCCACTATTATATTTTTCCTAAATTTCTTATCTTCTACAGTATAGGTCTTCTTTTGTATTGTACTTAAGTTTCTTGGAGAAAGGATCAAGAATGGTTTAATATTTTTAAAAGTTTCAGGTGTTAAACCGTATACTTTGAGCAAATCTTCTTTCCTGTCAAAGCCCCTTATTCCCGCTCTATATTTTACAATCCTCTGGCCTAATACAGGTCCAATACCATACAGTTTTTCAAATTCTTTTGGGGAAGCATGGTTAATGTCTATTGGTTTTATTGAGTATTTATTGTTTTTCGAATTATTAGGTTCGCGCTTCTCAGGCTTTGCCCTATCTATGCGTTCTGATACTTTTTTAGGAATAGGAGGAACAATAATTGTGGTTCTATTGAATCCTAATATTTGGTAGATTTCAAAACTGAATGCTACTATGACGATAAGAATAATCAAGACTATTATACTAGATCTTTCATTTCTCGAAAATGAAAAATAGTCCTTAAACGAAGGCTTTTCCATTGGGCAGGTTAATTTGATTTCAACTAAAAATAAAAATATTATTAATAAAAAAAAGGCTTCCCACCTCGAGGGTGGGAAGCCAAATCCCAAAAACAGTAAACTCTTATCTTAAGAAATCAGTGCTTGCTTATTTTAAAAGCACCATACGCCTTGTACTCGTAAATCCTTGAGTATCGAGAGTATAGTATAGTACACCTGTAGTGTTCAAATCATTTTTGTCAACAACGATTGAATTTAGACCTTGAGTGAAAGAGCCGGAGAAACCTTTTAATAATTTACCTGTTACGTCAAAAATGTTGATAGTCGCGTCAGCATCTTGTGGTAACATGAATCCAATAGAAGTAGTCTGTGCGAAAGGGTTAGGTGTATTCTGGAATAGTTCAAAACCAGCTAATACATCTTCACCCACAGAATTGAATTCTAAGTTAAGGCCCATCACCTCTTTATCGTCGTTATATGCTTCTGCTGTAGTCACTGCAGAAGTCACTTGTAGTACATTACTTAATTTTCCTGATCTCTGTGCTTTAAATGTCAACACAAAGGCTTCAGAATCTGTAACATTTTCTGGAGTTACTGAGCCCCATGAGGCAGTGATAAATCCATCATCGGTGCCATATGTACCAAAATTATCCGCACCTACATCAAGCTTACCTGGCTCGAAGCCTATGTAAGAGATCGCATTTTGGTCATATTCCATTGTAAATTGGTATCCTAAGATCTCCTCCAATCCTTTAAAAGAAACAGGCACATTTACAACGTCACCAGCTCTGAAGGACATATCATTTGTAACTAATCTTGCATGAGACCTTGGAGAAGTAAGTAACCCTGAAACATTGACATTACCATTTACATCACCCACTTTGATTCCTACGAAATCAAGGATCATCGTTCTATTCAATTCTGGAATGCTGTATGTCTCCTTAAATGCTTCATTCAATGGATCAGTAGGTCTTATGAATCTGTAATTATCATCAATAAATCTCCAAGAATTATTGTTGTTAAATTCATCTGAGATCCCTAAGATCACTTCTCTCAATTCTACAAGATCAATTGCTGATATATTACCATCTCTGGTCACATCACCTGCAATAATTTTATAAGGAGAATCAAGAATCTCTAGTCCTAATATGTGCTTCTGTAATAATACTAAATCAAGGGTAGAAACCCCATTTAATATATCTCTATTCAATGTAGGAACAACTTTATAAGTACCTCCAAGGGGCATATCAGAAAATGCATAAATACCTGATAAATCAGTTGAAGTAGCATTTGTAGATGCTCCATTGTTTGTTGCTTCTAGAGACACTTCTACTGTAGGTAAGTTCTCTCTTCCTTCTGTATGTATATTTCCAGTAATTATTACATTAGCTGGGTTGAAGATTGTAGTATCACAAGTGTTGTTATTATTGTCCAAATCAAATACCACAGAACAGAAGTCTGAACTTACAATATTGATATCATCACCATATCTTTCAACTGCTAGTACATGAACTGTAAGATTATTAATTCCTACGTCACCACAAGTGAACACAAGTGAAGGAACAATTGAATCTGCCTCGAAAGAATAAATCAATTCATATCCACATGGGTGTGAACTAGATCCTATATCATATTCACTAGCCCATATAGTTAGCATACCACCATCAGCAATACCATCACCGGCCACATCATCATTCGCCTGACCATTCTGTTCACTTCCGTCATCTACTGGCATTAATGATCCAGTTAGAGTTGTGATACATACCGGAGTTGGTTCCTTTATGTTTCTAATAGTAAATAACTGCTCGCATACATCTCTGTTACCACATTGATCTCTTACTTCCCAAATAACACGGTGTGTTCCAATCGGATAATCACCACTTAAATCAGCAGTTCCACCTACAATTTGTGTGCTAATATCAATGCTGTAGTCATTGTCTAAATCAATTGCAATATTCCATATAAGATTTTCATCTTCTGTGCAATTATCACTTGCAGTCTGACTCAATTCAATGAAGCCTCCATCACATTCAGAATCGAGAACATCAGCTATCTTTTCCGTACATGTTCCATCTACAGACCCCTCTATTGTAGGATCTACAAGATCATTGATCTTAATGATCTGACTATGTGTAGCAATTGTATATGATGGCACTTTACACCAGTCAATAACTGTCCATTGTCTTATAATCTTGAAACAAGCATCGCCTTGAGAATCGTTAAATCGTACCACAAGATCTTCAAATGCCCATCCGATAAGCGTACACTCTTCCTCTCCAACATATGGGTAACCTGTCACTTCAGGTGTGAACATCTCAGGAGTTGCACATGTCTCTATCACAGTATCCGCAGGAAAAACAATATCCTTTGATTTGAGCACTTTAGATCTACTAAGTGTGATTACTTGCTTACATTTTGCAGTATTTCCATTATTGGCAGTAACTACAAATGTTCTTGTTATTGTACCTTGACGGCACTCGTTGATATCTTCCTCAACAGATACTTCTACTGAAGAACTACAGTTACCGAAGTATACACCATCAGTAAGATCTTTACCATATTCTACACCCAAGATATATCCTGGATTTATATGAAGCGCTTCTTGTTCACCTTCACCTACTACATTACCAAAAACATTCAATAAAGAATCTTCTTCATATACGAATCTGCAGTCAATTGTCAAATCTGGAGGACAGTGAACTATAGGACTTCTCTTGTCCTGAGCTTCCACTTCTACCATACATTCATTCTTGTTTCCTGCTTTATCTCTTACTCTGAATAGAACCATTGTAGGCGATCCAACATCTTCACAACACATTCTCATTTTTTCAGTACACAAATGCTCTCTGAAAATGTATGGAATGCGTTCTATAATCTCTCCATATGGATCGTCATCTTCGTATACATCAAGTATTCCAGATGCTTCGAACTCTCTATCACATGCTGCATTCAACTCACTCAAAGGTACCCACCAAGGGCCATGAGGTGAAAATCTTCCGCCTATTTCTTCTGCTTCAAGAGCATCAAAGGCATCTAGATCATCCATTCTTGCTACACACATACTTTTAAGACCACAATCATCATATGATCCATTGTTAAAAGATTCAGCTCTTATCCATACTTCTCCATTGCCAGATTCGCCATCATCTGCAATTCCCACTGCTAAATAGTCTTGGCAAATTACAACAGGTGCTGTCTCATCCACAACTGTGATATAAATATGATCTTTTGATACATTATGACAATTGTCAAAAACACTATACTCTATCTTATTTACACCTAAAGGCAATGTCATATATCCACCTTCAATTTCATCAAATGTTCCTTCATATGTACCTATAGATCCTATAGGAACTTCATCATTATATGCATTCACAATTATCCGTGTCGGCTCTGACTTCTTACAGTAATCATGAATATGAGTAGGTGCAGGTATCTTGGTATACCTTTCACAAGTTTTCAAGTTTGTGCTTACTTTCATATTAGCACCTAAATCAAAATCAGGTCCTAAAGTGTCTATAATTTCTATTGTTTGGTTGAATGTTCTTCTGGTCTCATGACCACAAACCCATTCTCTTATTTCCCATTGTCTTATTACTTTTTCTACACAACCAACTCTTGGAAGTTTTGTGTCCTTGTACGTCACAACAGCTTTACAAGATTCAAGTAGTTTTCCTACATTTTCATGTACATGTACGTAGTTAGAAGGATGAAGGTCAAATTTCCATGGTACTCCATTTATTACTGTATCGATGCTTGGCACCCCTGCACCTCTTAAGGTGTCACCATATTCATTCACTATGTAGTCAACTGGATCTGGCACGTGATCATGATCATAATCCGCAAAAGGGTATCTACTATCACAAACGAATGCATTAGTATCATTTGGCGAAGTGGTATTATAGCTAACAAAATCTAGAGGGTAAACTAACCCTTCTATGTCGAGAGGATCATCGAGACCACCATTATTATTCAATGTGTTAGCATCTAATCTTCTTATATCCAATGTATCTGTACATGCATCTGAAGTATTTCCCCAGGCATCAGTAGCTGTGAAAGTTCTAATTATTCTTTTAATGATTGAATCCGTTGGATGACCTCCACCTAACTGATCACAATCAGTAATAATCTTATGATTTACCAAATTAATTTCTGGATCAGGATCACAATCCCATGCTTGGACATGACTTGCAGGATTACCATCAAAATAGATACATTTTATGGTCTTAAGTGTATCACAATCTATAATAGGAGGCAAATAGTCTTGGAATATCAAATTACCCCAACAGTAATTAGAAACATTGCCATCAGAGGCGTGAATCTCAGCTATTAGAGGTTTTCCATGAATATATTCACTCGCATTTTCAATCCGTAGTGTATCATTTTCGTAGTAGTAATTGTTAGCATCTAGTAAATCCCCATTCTGGTGCTTTACAACTATGCTGTCCATTAAAGTAAGCATGCACTGATCAATAACTCCTGCAAGCAACATACTTGGAACTAAATCAGCCATGCATTGCGCATCTACCGATACATGAATTTGATCACTACATGCTATTGATGGTTCATTGTGTCCATCAGATATCACATTCATTACCATTACAGTATCTGTGCATACTCCTGCGTAAGCAATAACATTTGCAGCAACAGCTCCAGCACTAAATCCTGTTAAGGTAACTTCTCCGTATTTGTCAGTAGTTCCTGATAGTGGAAATGTTCCGGAACCTGTCATTGGGTTTGCTGCTGTAGGTTTTAATTCATATCTCAATGAATCCAAACCACCATATGCAGGTACTGGCCCTCTCACATATGCACCAAAAGTCCACTTCCCATCTGAATCACCCGCACATGAAGGTGCCCAAACTTGACCATGATCAGGATCAATTTCAATCTCTGGAATATCAAATGGAGATTCTGGAGTAAATTCTGTAGCAAGCCATGCAGTATTGGTAACAGACTTATCATCATCTTCGAATTCCCATGTACCTGGCATGTCTAGGTCAGGTGGTAAAACGGCCTTGAAAATGTCACTTCCAAGAGAACAATTTTGCACAATAACTACTTCATCTCCCGCACTGAATACGGACTTCAATGAACCTGCAGAATAATCGCCTGAAGATCCTGTGAAAGTACCTAATAGGACTCCATCAATAGTAACGGAATAAGTATATCCAGGATGACCTTTAAATACTAATTCCATCCAGTCTCCGCAACCTAGATGGTATTTAACGTCGTCCAAATTCTCCATGCCGCCTGGGCATTTCGGAGTTTGCGCAGCTGCATTTCTCGGTACCAACCATACCAGCAACATTAGCGCTACACTTAGGAATAGTGTAAATCGTTGTTTCATCATGAGATCCTTTTTAAGAGTTAAAAATTTACCTGCTTTTGGGAATTGTTTATTCCCAAGCTTTTATTGAAAAAAATAAAATCCGTTTTCATCGAAATGACTTCTTCTTGCAAAAGCAAAAAGTGTAGTGCATTTCTGAACTAGGTTCTAACTCTAAATTCTCTGATAATTAATAGTTGGTATGTGTGATTATTCAGGTAGGATGGACATTTTTCAGTCCTTAGGATAAACAAATATATAAATAAATTATATATATGAAAATTTATAATTTGTTTTTGTCATTAATGAATTTCTCTTCTATCAATAACTTCCAATAAAATAGGGCGTTTACGGCAAAAATAAATTTTGTAAATAATTAAAAAAGATCTATCCTCAGCATTGAGAATAGATCTTTTTCATATAATCCGTAAAACGAAAAAGGCTTCCCACCCGAAGGTGAGAAGCCCAATCCCAAAAACAGTAAACTCTTATTCTTAAGTAGTTACTCTATTTTTCTAATCTATGAGTACCATACGTCTTGTACTAGTAAATTCTTTAGTATCAAGTGTGTAATACAATACTCCAGTAGAATTCAAATCACCTTTGTCGATAGTGATTGTGTTAAGACCTTTAGCGAAAGAGCCAGTATATCCTTTTACAAGTTTTCCAGTTACATCAAATATGTTGATAGTTGCCTCAGCATCTTTAGCTAACATAAATCCTATTGATGTAGATTGTGTAAATGGATTAGGAGTATTCTGGAATAATTCATACCCACCTACTATATCTGAAGATTCGCTTGAGAATTCTAAGTTAAGACCCATAACCTCACTATTCTCATTGTATACTTCTGAAGAAGTTACATTAGAAGTGATATCAAGAATCTGACTCAATGAACCATTACTTAAAGCTGTGAATTCTAAAACAAATGCTTCTGTTCCTTTCACCTCTTTAGCATTAACTGATCCCCAAGAACTAGTGATAAATCCTTCGCTAATTCCATGGATTCCAAAATTCTCTGCTCTCATATCTAATGAACCTGAGTCAAATCCTGAGAATCTCAATACCGTTTGATCATATTCCATTGTGAACTGGTATCCCAATACATCAGACACCCCTTTGAATGAAACAGGTACTCTTAATATTTGACCAGCTTCAAATGACTTGTCTTCAATCGTTAGAGAAGCTGACGATCTAGGAGCTGTAAGTAATCCTGATACATTTACATTACCATTAACATCACCCACTTTCACACCGATGAAATCTATGATCATAGTGTTTGACAATTGTGCAATATTATAGTTTTCAGCAAATGGCTCGTTTAATGGATCATTTGGTTTCTTAAACTCATATGCTTCATCTACAAATCTCCATGAGTTATTATTATTAAACTCGCTGCTAACTCCAAGAATAACCCTTCTTAGTTCTACAAGATCAATTGCAGAGATGTTTCCATCTTTATTGACATCTCCAGCTATAATCTTATAAGGAGACGATAATCTTTCTAATCCAAGAATATGCTTCTGTATCAACACTAAATCAAGAGTGGATACTCCATTAAGAATGTCTTTGTTCAGTTTAGGAACAACATTATAAGTTCCTCCTGTAGGCATATCTCCGAATGCATACATTCCACCTAAATCCGTCTCAGTAGCTAATGTACTTGCTCCATTATTCACTCCTTTTAACTCTACTTCTACCGTAGGTACATTATCCCTTAACTCTGTATGTACATTTCCTGTAATCAATACATTCGCAGGATTAAATGTTACATCATCACATGTGTTGTTATTGTCATCCAATCTAAATATCACATTACAGAAGTCTGAACTGATAATATCAGTTACATTTCCTTCATGATCTTTCTCTACTGCCAAGACAAATACTTGTAATGGAATAGCTGTAGATGTACCACTCCCTGTTGCAGCTGGATCTAGATCTGAACAAGTGAAATCTCTTGAATCAACAACTGAAAGAGAGTCAAATGAATATACTAGATCATATCCGCAAGGATGTGTGCTTGACTCAATATCATACTCACTAGCCCAAACTGTGATCATTCCACCATCAGCTATTCCGTCATTTGCAATATCATCATCATCTTGACCATTTTGACCGCTTCCATCATCTACTGGCATAAGAGATCCTGTTACATCTGTCAAACAAATTGGAGTAGGCTTAACAATGTTGACAATTGTGAATAATTGCTCACATACATCCAAGTTTCCACATTGATCTCTCACTTCCCATACCACTCTGTGCGTACCTATAGGATAGGTATCGCTGACATCAGCAGTTTCACCTCTAATCTCTTCTGTGATATCAAAATCTCCATCATTAAACGCATCTATTCTAACAGTCCATTGAAGATTTGCTCCATCTGTGCAGTCATCAGATGCTGATTGCGTCAAAGTAATCGGTCCATCTTCACATTCTGAATCTAATACAGTCTCTGTTACCTCGTCACAACTAGACGTTATAGTAGGCGCTGTGATATCGTTCACTTTAATTACTTGTGTCCCAGTTCCAATTGTAAAAGAAGGTTCTTTACACCAATCTATAACAGTCCATTCTCTTATTATTTTGAAACAAGCTGTACTATCATTTTCATTGAACCTTACAGTCAAATCTTCGTAAGCCCAACCAACTAATGAACATTCTGCTTCATCTACAGATGGAACTCCTGTAGACTCTGGAGTAAAGTCTGAAGGATCAAGACAACCTGTCATTGTAATATCTGCAGGATAAACAATGTCCTCTGATTTGAGCGCATTCTCTCTACTTACAGTTATCGTTTGTTGACAAGTAACAGTATTTCCATTATTTGCTGTTACCGTAAATGTTCTTACAATTGATCCTTGACGACATTCATTTATATCTGTTTCGACGCTTACTTCAACCGTAGCATCACAATTTCCAAACCACACTCCATCTATAAGATCTTTACCATCTTCTACATCAAGCACATATTCACCTGGAAGATCGATAGCCTCTTGTTCTCCTTCTCCAGCTACGCTTCCAAAAATGTCAAGCATATCATCCATCACGAAGTCATATCTACAGTCAATAGTTAAATCTGGTGGGCAATGTACAGTAGGTCTCCTCTTGTCTTGAGCTTGTACTTCTGCCATACATTCATTAATATTTCCTTCTTTATCAGTTACTCTAAACAATACCATTGTGGCATCTGTAACATCTTCACAGCATATCATCATCTGCGGTGTACATAAGTCATCTCTTGTGATATAATCTACACCATCTATCGATCCTGAGCTTTCAAATATTCTTCCACAAGAAGCATTTTCATTCATGTCACTAAGAGGCACATACCAAGTAACTTCATCATCTAAAAGTCCACCCACATTAGCATCTTGTAATGCATCGAATTCATCCAAATCATCCATTCTGGCGATGCACATATCATCCAATCCACAATCATCATAAGAACCATTGTCAAATGCCTCAGCTTTTATCCAAACTTCTCCATTTCCATCTTCTCCATCATCTGAAATTCCAATTGTTAGGAATTCTTTACATATAGCTACAGGAGCTGTTTCATCAACTACGGTGATGTAAAAACTTTGAGTTGTTACATTGTGACAATCATCATATACATTGTATTCGATCTCGTTTTCACCAAGAGGAAGATTTATTTGACCTCCGTCTAGACTAAATGTTCCATCTTCTGTTTTTAAAGTTCCAATTGGATCTCCATCTTCATTGTAAACATTAACTATAGCAAATAAAGGGTCTGATTTTTTACAATAATCAGAAACATCTATTGGTGCTGGTATAGTCATTGCTCTTTCACAAGTTTTTTGATTTGTTGTAACCTTCATATCTGCAGGAACTTCAAAACTAGGACCTTCGTCATCTACAATTTCTATCTCCTGAAGTATCGTCAGACTTGTTTCATGATTACATACCCATTCTGTGATAACCCATCGTCTCATCACCTTCTCCACACATCCAACTCTTGGTAATCTTGTATCTTCAAAAGTTACAACAGTTTTACATCTTTCCAGAAGTGTTGAAACATTGTCATCTACATTTACATAATTTGAAGGATGTAATTCAAAATACCAGTCTACACCATCTATAGTTGTATCTATTACTGGTATACCTGCTCCTCCATCAGAAACACTAACTGGATCTGGAATATGATCACCATCTTCATCAGTGAATGGATCTCTGCTATCACATACGAATGCCGTATCCAAATCTACTGTTCTATCAGAAGGGACTATAAGTCCTCTTAAATCAAGAGGGTCATTTACACCTGTATGATTACTTGTTATAGCAT
Source organism: Saprospiraceae bacterium UBA7328 (assembly GCA_002471345.1). GTDB lineage: Bacteria > Bacteroidota > Bacteroidia > Chitinophagales > Saprospiraceae > UBA7328. Next base: position 1,823 of record DKPS01000176.1, on the reverse strand, counting down.
CTAATCTTCTTATATCAAGAGTATCAGTACATGTTTCATCTGAAGTATTACCCCATACATCTGTAGCAGTATAAGTTCTAATAATCCTTTTTATAATTGAATCCGTTGGACTTCCACTACCTATTTGGCTACAATCAGTAATCAAAGTCTCATTAATGATATTAATAGTAGGGTCAGGATCACAATCTAAAGCAGAAGCTCCCGAAGTAGAACTACCATCAAACTGATAGCAACTTATTTCTTTACGGTCATCACATGTAAGGACTGGTGCCAATTTATCTTCAAGCACTATAGTACCCCAGCAGTAATTTGCTATGGAGCCATCAGACGCATGAATTTCAGCAACAATAGGTTTACCATGAATGTATGAACTAGCATTTTCAATAACTACGGTATCGCCTCTGTATCTTATATTATCTGGATCAAGTAAATCACCATTTTCGTGCTTAAGTACAATACTATCCATAAGTGCAAGACCACATGGATTAGTATATCCTGCCAACATCATACCTGGATGAAGTTCTGCCATACATGTTGCATCAACAGATGCATAAATCCTGTCATTACAAGCCACAGTAGGTTCGTTTGTACCTGCTGGTATTATATTCTCTACCGTCACCGTATCTGTACAAGATCCTGAATAGGCTGTGATTACAGCGGCTACAGCTCCTGCAGGCAATCCTTCTGCAGTAAAAGTTTCCCCAGATACGATAGTACCTGAACCTGTGAATCCAACTGTACCAACATATTTTAAAGAATCTAAATCGCTATAAGTTGCTAAATCGCCAACTGTAGCACCAAATGTCCATTTACCGTCGGACGCTCCCATACAAGACGGTGCCCATGCTCTTCCATTATCACCAGTTATATTTAGTGTTGGGATATCTGTAGGTGACCCAGCAGTGAATTCTGAAGCCATCCAAGGAGTATTGGTAACAGAACCTGCATCAGGTTCGAACATATAAGTTCCGGCAATACTCAAGTCAGGTGGCAATACTGCTCTGAATATATCAGAATCTGTTCCTCCACCTGCATTATCACAAGATTGCACTATAGTAATAGTGTCTCCTGCGGAAAATTTTGATTTTGCTGTACCAGTTGAATATTCTCCATCTCCACCTGAAAAGGTGCCAAGAAGAATTCCTTCTACAGAAAGGCTGTAAGAAAAACCTGGATGTCCTTTAAATGCGACATCGTACCAATCTCCACATCCAATGTGGATTTTGACATCATCCAAATTAGCCATACCACCAGTACACTTTATGGTCTGTGCGGATGTGCTCTGGGGCAAGGCCCACATAAGTAGCATTAGTGCTAAGCTTACATAAAGCGTAAAACGTTGTTTAATCATGAGATTCCTAGTTTAAGAGTTAAAAATTTGAACTGCCTTTTGGGATAGTCAACTCCCTCAAGGGTTTATGAATAAAAATTAATTACTTACTCTTCGAGACTGTATTTACAGCTCGTACTAGGTTCATATTATATCTACAGATTTGTAGAGTTTGAATGGTTTCTACTGGCTTATTAATCGACTACATGTCAATGAATCATCAAATATAATGATTTTAACTAATATGTAGATAGCTAAAAACCAATTATTTAATACATCACATTATATTTTTTTGTTATATATACTAATTTTATTAATATGTAAAGTTTTGGATTTCAAATACCTAAATAAAAATTGAATAACAATTTCTTGTCAAAATGATAGCTAATTTTTTTTAAGTGAATTCGGGTTGCATAACAAAAATGCCTTTGATAATACTTTTATCAAAGGCACTTGAACATGTCTTTATTCAATATGGATTATTCTACTACAA